>DATECI010000221.1:0-16655 GCA_035286985.1 Gemmatimonadales bacterium | reverse complement strand
TGGCGGGAGGAAAGGCCGAGGTCGAGGAGGATGAAGTCGGGGCCAAATGACCGTACCGCCTCGAGCGACTGGCGCTGCTCCCGGAGCTCCGCCAGCCGGCCTGCGGTCAGGATTGCCGCGCGCTGTCGGGTCACCACCAGCGCCGCCGCTCCCAGAAAGAGCAGCAGCCAGAGTCCCAGCCAGTGACGGCCTCTAAGCTTCACTCGCGACCCGGAAGATCCGGAGCCGCGCGCTCCGGGCGCGCGGATTGGCGGCGATTTCAGTCGCATCGGGAACGCTCCCTCCCCGAGGTACCTCGTGGCCGAGCGGACGGCCTCGACAGGTACACACCGGCTGGATGGACGGAGGGGGACAAACGCAGGAGCGGCTCCATTCGTGGAACGCGTGTTTGACGACGCGGTCTTCGCCCGAATGATAACTGAGCACCGCGAGCGCGCCTTGGGGGCCCACGGCATCGCGGAAAGCCGGCAGGGCCTGCCCCAGGCCGCCGAGCTCGTCGTTCACCGCGATCCGCACCGCCTGAAAGAGCCGCGCAAAATCGTCCGGACCGGCCCGGGGGCCGTGCACCGCCCGGATCGCATTCACCAGGTCGTCGCTCGTGGCGAACGGGGTCCGGGCCCGGCGCCGCACAATCTCGGCTGCGAGCCGGCGGGCTCGACGCTCATCGGCGAAATCGGCGAACCAGTTCGTCAGGGACTCGAGCGAGGCGGTGTTGAGCAGATCGGCCGCCGTGGCTCCGCTCCGGCCCATGCGCATGTCGAGCAGCGCCCCGGGCCGGAACGTGAAGCCCCGCTCCAGTTCGTCGATCTGGCGGGAGGAAAGGCCGAGGTCGAGGAGGATGAAGTCGGGGCCAAATGACCGTACCGCCTCGAGCGCGACCGGGCTGGCATAAGGAGCCTCGAGGTAGCGAATCCCTTCCTCGCCCAGGCGAGCGCGGGCAGTGCGGATCGCCTCGGGATCCCGGTCGATGGCCAGCAGCTCGGCACCCGTAGCCCGGAGCGCCTCGGCGTGGCCTCCGTCCCCGAGCGTCGCATCCACGACCCGCCGGGCGCCACGAGCCGCGTCCAGGACGGCCCCGAGCAGAACCGGCCGGTGGTACGGCACGGTCACCGGCGAAAAAACTCACCCCGCTCGGAAACCGAACGGGGTGAAACGCTACCGGAGCGGGGCTGACGGGGCTCGAACCCGCGACCTCCGCAGTGACAGTGCGGCACTCTAACCAAGCTGAGCTACAGCCCCTGGCGCGAAGCGCCCAAATCTAGGCCGGCCTCGACCTACTTGCAATACTGCTTGATGATCGAATCCACGTGCTTATTGAACTGAGGCAGCGCCTGCAGGCGGGGCGCGACGAACGCCTCCATCACCGAGCGTCCCACCGTGAGGGCCGGCTCGAGCTCTACGAGCATGCTCTTGAGCTGCTGCCCGAGGGGACAGGAGAACGACTTGTTCCGGGTGGCTTCGGTGTCGAGGTCCACCATCTGCTGGAACAGGGAGACGCCGAGCAGATAGTTGCCATAGGTGGCAAGCTGACTGCCGGGTTGGGAGAGCTTGATGACTTCGCGCCCCATATCGGCCACGACCGGGTAGTCGGGAACCTGGAGCAGCGGAAATCCGGCCTGAACCAGGATGGAGCCAAGATTCTGTTTGTCCTCCGGACTGCCCAACCGTTCGATGTAGGGTGCAAGCGCCAAGGCATCCCGACCGCGCTTGGCTGCCGCCAGCTTTTGGACGACCCGAAGCACCGGGTTCACGTCGGAGGAATCCACCGCCATCAGTTGCTTGGTCACCGCCACTGCGCTGTCTACCGGGCCGGCCAGACTGTAGGCCTCGGCGAGCTGGCCGATGAGGACGATGTTATCCGGATACTTATCGACGCCCTTGCGAGCCCACTTCAGGAAACGCACACTGTCCACCACCACCGCATCGCGGACCAGCTGGGTACCGGCCGAATCAATGGTCTGGCGGACCTGGATTGATGGACGCGACGCCGCGAACGTGATCTTGGTAAAGAAAGTGGTGTCCGCCTTGGTGCTGTCCAGCGCAAACACCTGCTCCAGGGCCTCGATGGCACAGCGGGTTTTTTCCGGGGTGTCCTGAAAGAGGCAGGCGTTGCTCTTGAGATCCCAAAGGTCCGCGTTGGCCGAGTCGAGCAGTAGCCCCTCGTCCGCCACTTGCTCCGCCGCCCCGGTCTGCCCGTAGTTGAGGAACAGCCGGAAGGCCTCCTTGCGGAGCGGCTCGTTGGTGGGGGCGATCCGGAGCATCTGCTTGAAGGTTTCGACCGTCGCGGCGCTGTCTCCTTTGGCCTGGTACTCCATCGCGAGCCCATTCCAGACCTTGAGGGAAAGTGGGTCCCCCTGAGTCGCGAGCTTGAGGTGAGTGATGATGGTATCGCCCCAAGCCCGTTTCCGAATCGGGTCCGTCTCTCGGCTCTTCTTGGCGGAGGCAATTTCGGCTTCGCAGTAGTGAGCCAGGCCCGAGGTCGGGAGCGTCCGAATCGCCATCACGGCTGCCTCGACAGCTTTCTCGGGCGCTGATACACGCAGGTTTTCGCACGCACGGGCATCCGGCAAGGCCTTGAACGCCGGGGCCAGAGTAACGGCCAGCCGCTCCCCGAATTCCTCGAACGACTCGTTCGGGTTCTGGGTCAGCCGCACCATCTGGCCGGCGTCGTCACTGATACCGGAGAGCCTGGCCTCGACGGTGAAGCGACCGGCCTCCCCACGAACGAGGGTCGAGATCACCATGGCCCGCGCCGTGAGCGTGTTGGCGAGGGTCCGGGCCACCATCGGGGGCAGCACCGCGTCGACCGGGTAGGCGTACTGCTGGAGCGCCTCGTTCATCTGGGCCCGGGTTACGGTCCGGTACCAGCGGTCGGCGATGCCCGTGATTTCCTCCCGCATCCCGTGGCCCACCCGGACCGAGGCCGCTGAATCCTGGCTCGAGAAGCTGTGGGGGTTTGCCACCAGAAGCCGAGGGAGGTTGGGTTGTTGGGGGGGGGGACGGTTGGCCCTGAGCTGAGCCGGGGCTGGCGTTGCTGCCAGCACCACAAACCCGACCGTGGCCGCAACGAGAATCTTCGAACGCATTACCGCAACCTCCCGACGGAAGCCGTCCCCGGTGCACCGAGGAAAGGGGAATGGGCGAAGAGGGATTCGAACCCCCGACATCCTGCGTGTAAGGCAGGCGCTCTGAACCGCTGAGCTATTCGCCCCAGGCGAAGCGGGTCGAGGGCCGTCCAACCGGAGACGCCCACCGCCAATCCTCGCCACACCGTCAAAGCGCGATAGCCAAAGGGAAGAGCACGCAGTACCCCAGCACCAGCAAGACCGCCCCCGCACTGGCCGACCCGGCGTGCAGCGCGACATAACCGGCGATGAGGCACCCCACCGCTGCTCCGAGCACCACGAGATTGCGGCGCGCCAGCAACCCCCTCCGGGGCTTGGGCCCCGCCTCGATGGACGCCATAGGACCGTGGAAGCTATGGGGCTCCGCCCGGATCATCAAGCGCCGGGTCGAAGCTCGGTGATTCTCGTGACCCCGGAACCCCGGCGCTTCATGCTTCAGCCGCGGCCTGAAGCCGAGCCAGGTGAAGCACGCCTCCCAGAGCGTCGAACAGCCGCTCCGCTTCGGCCCGGTATCGCGCGATTTCGGCCGGCTGCTTGAGTCGCAGAGCGGCGCGCATGGCCAGCGCAGCACACTCCCCCTGAAGCTGCGAGCTGCCGAATCGCTCGGCCGTGGCGCGAGCCGACTCGGCCGCGGCGAGCGCGGGGGAGAATTCGCCCAGGCGCAGCCAGCGCTCGGCGCGGACCCGCTCCACTTCCGCGACCCCGAGCGCATCTCCCGCCTCTCGCGCCAGCCGCTCGGCACGATCAAGTCCCTCGGCCACCGCGGTCAGCGCCCCCTCGGCGATGGTAGTCTCGGCCTGCCCGGTGATCGCCAGGGCCAGGAGGGCGGGATCGCCCACCAGCTCCGCGTGCCGAACCGCTTGCTCACCGAGGCGTCCTGCTTGGGCAAGTTGTCCCAACTCGCGGCTGGCGACGCCCAGGTTATGGGACGCCTCGGCCAGACCCCGGCGGTCCCCCAACCGTTGGTAAGCCATCGCGACCTCGCGATAGAGGCTGGCCGATTCCTCCAACCGGCCCTGTTGGAGCGCGACGCTCGCAAGGTTGTTGGAGGCCCGGGCCCAGCTCTGGAGGTCCTTCAGGCTCCGGCTGAGTTCCAGCGATGCGGCGAACATCGTCGCGGCCAGGCCGAGCTGCCCCCGCTCATAGGCGATCGCTCCCAGGAGATTGAGACAGCGCATCCGGCCATCTTCGTCGATCCGCAGCTGGTAGCCATCAAGGGCACCCGTCGCCAGGCGCATGCCCGGTTCGAGGGCACCGAGCCGCGTGGCCGCGGTAGCCACCCCAAGCGCGAGACCGGGCCGGGCCGTTGGGTCGCCGATCGATGCCGGCGGAAACCGCTCCAGCACCTCCTGGTACCGCCCCTCCGCCAGAAGGCTGCGGAGTCGACGCTCGGACCCTTCGTCCACCAGCTGGACCACGACGTGACCAGCCCTTCAGTAGGCGATGGCGAGACGGCTGAACCCGAGGAGCCTCGCCTCCAGCTCCTTCAGATCTTCGATGCGAACGGTTCCCAGGCGCACGAACGGCCCTCCGAGCAAAGCCTGTCGCCAGATTCCGAGCACCTGCTCGATCTCCGCGTCATCCTCATCTTCATCCCCATCGTCGTCGAAGTCCTCATCGGCATGGGAGTAGCGGATTTCCAATTCGGCGGGCTCCTCGGGGTTGAAGCGCAGCCCGCTGGGTTCGAATTCAATGAGAACCCGGCCCGGATCCACCGCTCGGATCGTGATCAGCACCGAGTCGCCCTCGGCGAACAGGGTGCCATCCGGGTAGGCCAGGAGGCTGCGGTCACTGAGGTCGAGCTCGACGAATTTCTCGCCCCGGGTACCACCCGGCTGCTGGAAGAACAGCTCCCCCTTGGCGTCCCGGCCCCGATAAGCCCAGAACGAAGCCACCGAGTTGAAGAGCGGGGGCGCATTCGCGGCGAGCCGAATGATGAAGAGACCCGATTCCGGACGTTCCTCCCCCGGGTCCGGCTCGGAGGGCCCGGACCCGCTGCAGCCCGCGAGGACAGCCACGAGAAGGGCCGGAAGGGTGACGTGGGGCAAGCGAACTGTCATTTCAGGTCTCCATGGCGTCGAGGGAATCCTCGGATTCCCCGGAGAGGATGCGCTGCAGTCGGGGCCGCGAGATGCCCAGCCGGCGCGCGGCCAAGCTCTTGTTCCCGCCGGTTTGCCGTAGCATTTCGAATACCGCTGAACGAACGACATGGGCCAGCGGCGCAGGGAACGGGATGACCGAGAGGTTCTGCTCCGGCGGGCTTGCTGGCGGGAGCAGATCATCGACCAAGAGCGTGCCCGGGGGAGAAAGCACCAGCCCGCGCTCGAGGGCATTGCGAAGCTCCCGCACGTTGCCCGGCCAGAGATGGCGCCGCAAAGCCGCGCGTACGTCCGCCGACAGCGCCGGTACCGGAAGGCCGTAGCTCACCGCGAAACGCGCGAGGAGCGCCTCGGCCAGAAGCTCCACGTCTCCCTCGCGCTCGCGGAGCGGGGGGAGGATGAGGGACACGACGTTGAGACGGAAATACAGGTCCTCGCGGAAGCCGCCGGTGCGCACCGCGGCGGCCAGGTCCAGATGGGTTGCCGCCACCACCCGGATGTCCACCCGCCGGATCTGATTCCCGCCGACGCGGCGGAGCTCGCGGGATTCCAGAACCCGAAGCAGCTTGGGCTGGAGCTCGAGGGGCAGCTGGCCGATCTCGTCGAGGAAAACCGTTCCCCCGTCTGCGAGCTCGAACAACCCCGGTTTGGTCTGCACCGCGCCGGTGAACGCGCCGCGCTCGTGACCGAACAACTCGCTCTCCAGCAGATTCGCGGGGATCGCGGCGCAGTTGATCTCGATGAAAGGTTGCCGGGACCGGGGGCTGTGATAGTGGACCGCCCGTGCCAGCAATTCCTTGCCGGTCCCGGTCTCGCCACCAAGGAGGACCGTGAGGTCCCGATGGCCCGCGATGCGCCGGGCGTGGGCGATCACCCGGCTGAGCGCGGTACTCCGCCCGAGAATGGCATCGAAGCCGGTCCGTTCCCGCTCCGAAGCCGCGAACCGCTCGGACTCGCTCGCCGCCCGCGCGGCCCTGGCCGCGCGGTCGAGCGTGCGCCGAAGCAGATCAAAATCCTGGGGGAGCGCGAAGTAGTCCGCCGCGCCGCGGGCGACGGCCATCGCGGCAAGACGGTGATCCGGCGCCGCGCCTAGCAGGAAGCGCGGGGGAGCGGGCCCGGTGGATTGTTCGAGCAATTCGATGGCGGCCGCTTCTTCCCCCCCGGCAAGCAGGAGGACCGCGATCCCGCCCGGCGGCACCACGCCCAGATCGGAACCCGATGCTTGGACCACGCCAAGGCCGAGCTCGTCGGCGAGCTCGGCCACCGCACTCCGGAAACTGTCGGAGAGTCGCACCACGATCAGCCACTCCCGGGATTCTCCCATCACGCGTGCCGGTCAGTCATCCCCGTCATCCTCGCACTCGGCGTCAATCGATCGCTTGATGTTTTCTTTGACGAGCCGCTCATTCGGCTGGCCCTTGAGCGCGGTGAGGGGATTCACCAGCCGCGAACCACCGGCAGCGAGGAACCAGGTGCGCACGTCCACGATCAGCGTGAGCTCCGCGCTGGCGCCGGCGGCCACCATGAGCGGCGGCGAAAGGTCCATCTCCTGCTCGGCATTGAGATCGGTGACAAAGACGAAGGGGACTCCGTTGAAGGTTCCCCGTACCCGGATGCTCACGTGGTCGAAATCGGGATGCGCCGCCAGAAAAGCAAGGTCCTTTGCTTCGTCGTCGTCCGGCTTGTGCACCTCGAACTCGACCTCCTCATACGCCCCGGCCTCGACCGCAACCTGCAGCCGTCGCATCGTCCCGCCGCCGAGCGGCAAGTCGATGAGCAGAGGTCCCAACTCCACTTCTTCACAAGCATCGTCATCGCCCTCGTTCTCGCCTCCCCGGCACGAGTCATCCTCTCCCACCCGCTCCAGCTCAATCTCTCGAAGCACCAATTCCACCTGTTCGAGCACCAGGACATCGCCGCCAAGCGTGATTGTCTCCGGCGCGGCAGCCGGGCCGGCACCCGGGGTCCGACCCGCAACCGAGAGCACGAGGAGTCCCTCACCTCCCCCCGGCGAAGGTCCGTTGACATCGCTGCACCCAGCGAGCGTCATGACCAAGACTGCCAACGCCCCCGACCGAGCCGAACCTGAAACTGACATGGTATTCCCCCCAGAACGATGGGTAATCTGATTCCGGGCAACTGCGAGCCCGCACCGACCTGAGCCCAGGTCGGCCCTGGGGTATAGAGCAATGCGGGTGCCTTCCACGCAGTGATTTATAACACCTTATGTTACAATAACTTAACTGGTCATGGTGGTCGTTCTCAGGCTGTAATCTATAATGATATGATATAGCTATAGAACGTTTCGTTGCAGGAGACTGGCTGTTGGGAAGGGCGTCACCCGGTACCGGGACCATCATCATCCGCTTCCACTACCCAGCCTTGGTCGAGCGCCAGGCGACGGGGCCGGTCTCGCCGACGGCGGAGCCAGATGGCGACGACGACCAACACCGCCGCCACCAGCCAAAAGCCCCCCGCCATCATCCAACCAAAGAGGCCGTAGCGTCGCCTGACATCCCGCTGCCACTCCACTTCGAACCGGCCCAGCGGCGAGCCGGTGGTGGCGAGCACCGCCGCCTCGAAAGGCTCGCCGGCGGCGATCCGGTCGAGCAGGGGGGCCAGGGAATGGTCCGGGTGGCGCCGGGCCAGCATCGCGACTGCCGAGGCCGCCAGGGCATAGCCCGCTTCGGCGGTGGGCTCGTTGCCGCGAAGCGCGCGATCGAGTTCGAAGAATCCCGGGATGTCGCCCCGAGCCACTGACAGGTTCAGGCGCAGATTCACCAGCCGGTCCACCTCGCCGGCCGCCAGCGCGGCATAGCCCTCGTTGAACCAGAGCGGTATCCGGACTTGGACCGCGTCGAAAAGCACCAGGTGGGCCAGCTCGTGACGGAGGATGCGGTACGGGTCACCGGCATCGGCCCGGATCAGAATGGTCCGAGCACCGGGAAATGTGAAACCGGCACCCCAGGCCGGAACTTGGCCCCGCACCGGCGTCTCCGACCCCTTGCCCCGGACCACGATCAGGCGCATCGATCCCACGTCACGGCGCCCCAGTCCGTACCACTCCCGAGCACTCCCGGCGGCTTGGGCGAGCCCGATGGCGAGGGACAGATCGGCCGGCCGGGACACCGCGAACACCTCGCCGACCTGGACTCCTTCAAACCCCGGAGGGACCGCGCCCTGAACGAGCGCGAGGACTAGGAGAGGAGTGAGCGCGGGACCTCCTCGCCCCTCTCGGTTCGGTCGAGGAGCTCCTGGCAGCGCCGGGCCCAGGGTGCAAACCGGTTCGCACTCGCCCCGCGGGTCCACGTTTCCCGGGCCTGGTCCGGCTGACCCGAGTGCCACTGGGCCCGCCCCAAGTCGTGATAGGCCTCGATCAGGTTTGGCCCCAGCGCGATCGCTTTCTCCAGGAAGACCCAGGCGTCGGCAAACATCCCCCGCTCCAAATAGACGAGACCGAGATAGTAGTGCGCGTAAAGCGTCGCACGAGGATCATTCGCCAGCCGAATGACCCGGGAGAGGTGCTCGATCGCCTCACCGAAGATCCGCTTCTTGAGACAGATATACCCGACGTTCACTCGCGCCAGGGCGTTGGCCGGTTCCTTGGCCAGCACCCGGGAAAAGGTGGCGAGGGCATCGTCGAGCTGCTCGCCCAGCATTTCGGCCCAGCCCAGGAGAGCCAGGGCCTGGAGGTTGCCCGGCGAGAGCTCGAGTGCCCGGTTGAGAGCCTGCATCGCTCCCGGAGCATCGCCAAGGGCAATAAGGCTCCACCCCTTCTCGATGAACGTCGACGCACCCAGGTCGTCCCGGACCAGGGGAGCCGGCTCGGGACCTTCCCCGCCGGCATGCGCTGGGCGGAGCTGCTGGTAGCGGTCCACCAACCCCCGGATGTCCTCCTTGAGCCGGGAGAGCTCGCTCAGTCCTCCATCCACCCGCCGGAAGAGCCGGATAATGCGTTGCTTGGCAGCGTCGAGCGCGGCGAGATTCGGGCTGCTCTCGAGGAGTACCAGAATCGCGTCGAACTCTTCCTGCAGGACGGCCAGCAGCGGATCGGGGCCCGGCGGAACGGTCATCGGCTTCTCCGATAAATCCGGTGGGTTGGATCGACCGGAGCAAGATCTCCGATCAGACCGGCAACCAGTGATTCAGTCCTCCCCAGCACCAGCAGTCCTCCGGGCCGAAGGGCTCGCAGGGCCGCGCCGAGAACGCGGCGCTGTCCTTCCTTCCCCAGGAAAATGAGCAGATTCCGGCAGCAAACCAGATCGTGAAGATCCGGAACGACATGGCCGGTCAGGTCTTCCTGCCGGAAGACGACCCGGGCCCGCACCTCGGGGGCGATTTCGAACCGGGAGTCCCGAACCGCGCCGAACGGCTCCTGGAACAGCTCCCGGATCGGGGCCGCGGCCGGCGCAGGGTAGTTCCCGGTCCGGGCTACCGCCAGCGCGCGGGCATCGAGGTCGGAGGCCACCACCTGAATCCCGGCGTCGGGTGGGTTCCCGGTGCGCCGGCCGTGGGCCAGCAGGAGGATCGCGAGCGACCAGGCTTCCTGACCGGTGGAGCATCCCATGCTCCAGCCGCTCAGCCGTTCCCCGGTGCCGGGCGGTTGGGCCGCCACCATCTCGCCAAGCCGTCGCCAGGTATCCGGGTTCCGGAAGAAGCCGGTGACCCCGACCGAAAGGGCGCGAAGGAGGCGATCCGCTTCCCCGCTATCGCGGGCCAGGAGACCTGCATAACCCGCAAGGCTCTCCACCCCCCGGGCCCGCATCCGGATCTCGATCCGACGAACCAGGCATGACTCCTTATACCACTCGAAGCCGGCCCCGCCTCGGCGGCGGAGCTGGCGAACCACCGCCCCCAGGCCCGAGCCCCCAGACTTCATGCCGGTCGCGGCAACGAGGCGAGATTGGCCCGGGCCAGCTGGTGGGCCGGATTCAGCCCGAGCGCCCGTTGCCAGCATTCCCGCGCGCGAGGCACGTCCCGCTCCCGGAAGGCCAGATTGCCCAGCTTGAAGTAGAGATCGTCGCCCAGATCCGGTCCCAGCGCCGCAGCGCGGGAGTAGTGGGTGGCGGCCTCCTCGTAGCGACCCGAGCGGTAGCAGAGGTCGCCCAGGTTCTTGCAGACTTGAGGCAAGGCTGGATCTTCCGCGAGCGCCTGGCGGAGCTGGGCTTCGGCTTCGGCCATCTCTCCGCCGGCCTCGAGGAGCACCGCCAGGGTGTTGCGGAGCACCGGGTCGGCGGGGTATCGCTCCAGGCCATCGCGAGCGACCTCGACCGCGCTGTCGAGGTTTTCCGCCTCGGCGGCCGACCGCGCGGCGGCCCAGTACCAGAGCGCGGGCGGAGGATCGTCGCGATAGAGGTCGCGGGCCCGGTGCAAGCGCTGCTTGGCCACCAGCGGCTCCCCGCGCTCGAGGGCAAGCACGCCCCACCCGGTCTGAATCGCCGAATCATCGCCGGCCCGGCTGGCCGCTTCGGCCATGATGGCCTCGGCTTGGTCGAGCCGGCCCAGATGCTCCAGCGCCAGCGCCAGATCGAGGAGCAGCGCGGGGCGCGGGCCGCTCCGATCGATGGCCTGGCGGAACAAATCAGCCGCGTCCTCCCAGGCCCCTTGCCGGGCGGCGATCAGGCCCAAATGGAACGGTGCGGCCCCTTCGGAAGGCCGCAGCTCGGCCACCCGACGAAACTCCCGCCGGGCCTCCTCCAGCATGCCACTACGGTAGAACGCGACCCCCAGGTTGCGATGCTCCTCGATCCGATTGTCCAGGAGGCGGCTGGAGGCGGCGGTGCTGGAAGTTCCGACCTTGTGGGCGAGTCCCGCCGAGAGGAGGCCGAAGAGCGCCTGGGCGGCCTCGAATTCGGAGAGACCCGAGGCATCAATCAGCTCTCGTACATCCCGCCTGCCGTCGAGCAGCGGCAACAGGCGCCGCTGCGCCTCGGTAAAGGCGGACTGGTGCCCCTCGAGTTGGCCCGGGAGCACGGCAAAGATGAGGTCGAAGCTCGGGATTCTCGCTTCGATCAGGCTCCACTCATCCACCCGGCGCGCCGCCTCGAGCAGAAGCGACTCGGGGTTGATCCGGTCGAGTTGATCGCTCCCATCGGGCCGGACATCCGGGTCGAACACGAAGGTGCCGGAGGTCCAGGCGAACAGCGAGTACACCGCTTCCTCGATCTGGACCCGGACGTGGCGGCGGAGTTCGGCCGGCGAGATGAGTCCCATGTCCAGGAAGAGGTCGCCGATCCGTCGGGTCGGCGCCGTACTCTGGAGCGCCAGGGCTTGATCGAGCTGCTCCCGCGACACCGCGCCGCTCGCCAGGAGCATGTCGCCGAGCCGGTCGCGCCGGTTGACGATCGTCGCGTAGATGATCCAGCCCTCTTCGAAATAGATCGAGCCGTGGCGCTGGCGGTCGGCAACCGAAAGGCATCCCGACCGCCGGCCGAGAAACAACAGCTGAATCACATCGGAAAGACTCGCCTCCCGCAGGCTTCCCCGGATGGCCATTCAGCGGAGCTCGGCAATCAGCCGATCGGTGATGGTGGGCCAGTGTTTCACCATCTTCTCGCCGCTCCGGACCAGACCCGCCCCGGGGGCAAGAATCCCGCTCACCCTGCCCCCGGCCCCTGGCGAGCGGGTCCGGTGCGGCACACTCGGGCCCAACTCCAGAACTTCACGGGCGAGTTGGGGGCTGGGAGGGATTTGCTGCGCCGCAGCTGCGCTCAGGACCCGCTGCACCATCCCCTGCACCCCCCGAACCGATTCGGCCGGCCGGGCCGCCAGGTAGTCGAGCAGGGCCGCATCATCCGCCGCGGGGCTCTCGGCCAGCAGCTTTCGGATGACGGCGAGCCGAACCTCGCGATCGGGCGGCGGCAGCTCGACGGTGAGCCCACTCTGCAGCAGGCTCACCAGCCTGACATCGAGCCCGGCAAAATGATCGAGCGGACGCAGGCTCGCGAAGACCATCTGACGCCGCCCCTCCAACAGCTCGGCCACAAGGGCCGCCAGCTCTTGCTGGGCCCGGACTTCTCCTGCAAGCAAATGGAGATCATCGAGGAGGAAGGCCCCAACCCATCGGTAGCGACGCCGCCAGTCGTCCGTGGCAGCCGCATCGGCAAGGGCGCGGACTTCCGCGGCGAAAGCCGGTCCGGCAAGGCAGACCACCGGCCCGATGCCGCGGCCGGTGAGCGCGTTGCCGAGTCCGTGCAGAAAGTGGCTCTTACCAGAGCCGGGGCCCCCGGTGACCAGCAGCGGGGAGTACCGATGGCCCGGTTCCATGATGATGTCCCGGCCGGCTCGCACCGACAACCGGCTGGCCGGGCCCTCGGCGAAATCCTCCCACCGATAATGCGGGAGCGGGGCCGACAGCGGGGCTCGGGAGCGCGCCTCTTCCACGAGGACCCGGGCGGCTGCGAGCTGATCCGGATCCCGGAACGCTTCCGCGCCGGCGAGATCGGGAGAGATCGCGCCGGCCTCGGCCGCGAGCGCGACAATCTCCCGGGCGGCAGCTTCGTAGGCCCGGAGCGTGGGCTCCGGGTCGGCCGGGATTTCCGTGGCAAGCAGCGCCTCGAGCCGACGGGTGCGCAACCCCTCGGCACTCCACCGCAGGACCGCTTGGCCGATGCGCTCGCGCCAGCGGTCGATCTGCTCGGAAAGCTCGTCGGCAACCTCGCTGAGAAACGCGTTGAACTCGTCTTCCGGGGGCGGCGGGAGAGGCGGGGCAGCTGTCGGACCCGGGAGCGCACCGGCCGGAGCACCGATGAGCAGGAGCGCATCCTGGGCCGAGAGAGGCACCGGGCTGGCTTCCTGAAAGGCGAGCAATCGGGATAGGGCGCCGAAATAGTCGCGAAGCGACGGGAACTCCGCTTCGGCAACCGCGTGGAGCACTTCCTCGGAGAGGGCCCCAATGCCGGCGCCCTCCCGCTGGCGGAGCAGTGCCAGACGGGCCGCAGCCGTGGGAAAGGCCAGCCGAACCTCGCTCCCCTGCTGGAGCCGGCGCGCGACCCGGGGATCGAGTCCTTCCACAGCTCCGATTTCTGCGGACGACGCCACCACGGTTTCCCGTCCCGCGCCCCGGCGGGCATCGAACAGATCGGCCAGCAGTCCCTGGCATTCCCGGTGCCGCGGAAGGGTCTCCAGATCGTCGAGCAGGAGCATGTCCGCTTCGGCCAGGCGGTCCCGGTAGTCGCCGCCGCGGTTCGCCAGCGAAGCCTCCCGAAAACGCTCCGCGAGCACGCCCGGGTCGAGGAACTCGATCCGGCGGCCCGGGTGCCGGGTCCGGGCCCGCTCCGCGATAGCGAGCAGCAGCTCGGTCTTCCCGCTGCCTTTCGATCCGATCACCACCAGAGGCGCGTAGGGAGGCCGCTCGGCATCGGCGATGGCGGCGGCCGCTTCGACCGCCGGCCGGTTGGCGGGATCCACCGCGAAGGCCTCGAAGTCACTCATGGAACTGCCGGAGCACGAGGCCGGAGAGAAGTGTGAATGTCTCGAATACTCCTCCCCCATGCAGGGCATCGGCTGGAACTCCCGGCAGGGCATCCGCCTCGAACCCATTCGCCAGGTCGGCGGGCGAGAGGATGAGCTCGGCCGGGAGATCCTGCTTGTTGTATTGCACCACGAGCGGAATCTGCGGCACGCTCTTCCCCAGCCGGTCGAGGTCTTCCTCGAGCCCGCGAAGACTCGCCAGATTGTCGTCGAACCGGCGGGCCTGGCTATCGGCCACGAAGATGACCCCGTCCACCCCCTGGAGAATCAGCCGCCTGGTCGCAACGCAGGGGCCCGCTCCAGGAACCGCGTACAGCTGGAATCGGGTAACGAATCCGGCAACCGGGCCGGCGTCCAACGAGAGAAAGTCCCCGAACCACGAAAGGCTCGCGGAAACCCCGGTACGATGAGCGGGGCGAGCTCGGCCCTGCAGGTAGCGGAGGTTGGTGCTCTTGCCCGACCGGACCGGACCACAGTAGACCAGCTTGCAGGTGATCTCGCGGGTGGCTTGACTGATTCGCGGCATCGGGTCACCTCCCGAACAGCGCGCGGAGACTGCGGTTGAGCTCAGCCTCGAAATCAGGGTCGAGCACGGCGGGAGGACCGGAGGCCGGTATCGGCGGCGCGGCGCTCTCGAGCTCGCTCACCAGCTGGCCAAAGAAGAGCTGGACCAGTCCCAGAGACGTTTCCTTTCCATACCCGATGAGCCCCAGCCAGCGGCGCCCGGGAAGGTCTATTGCCGCAAGGTAGATGCCCAGTTCACGGCCCTCGTAGGCCAGCTCCCGGAGGGGCGGTGCGCCGATCACGCGGGACAGTTCGCCGGAGGCCGCCACTATTCCCGCCGAAAGCGCCGCTGCGGCCATGAGATCGGGCGAAGTAGCGAATCCGTGCTGAGCAACGACCTGTCCGGACCGAGTCAGCACGGCGGCAATCCGCGCGTCCGATTCGTTGAGGAACGTCGACAGGGGCTGCTCGACCCACGGCTCGATAGCACGCATCAGCCGACCCGCTCTGCCAGGCCGAGCAGCTGCCGGCGCACTGCGGCGAGGTCGGCCCCCCGCGCGGTAATCGCCACGAGCAATAGACCCGCGCGGGCTGGCACGGCGAGCAGGGTTCCTTCGTTTCCGGCGAGCTCCATGAGCAGGGGTTCCGGCTGGCCAAGCACCTCGGTGAGACCCTGGGCCCGGCGAGCCAGGCTCGCCGCGAGGGCCGCAACCGCCGGCCCGTTCACCTTTGGCTGGAGCGCGCCGGCCACCACCAGACCATCGTCTCGGGAAACGACCAGCGCGCCGAGGACGCCCGCGGCCTGTGCGGCAGGCTCCAACATCTCCCGCAAGATCATCGCAACGCCTCCAGCCAGCGACCCAGGCCGGAAGCGACCCGGTCGGCCTCGCCCGCCAGGCTCTTGGTTTCCGTGGTCCCAGGACCGGTGATGAGCAAGAGCGAGTCAATCGTCGGGCTTCGGATTTCGAGATTCGCAGAGTCCCCGACGAGCGAGATGCGCCGCCACGGCCCCAACCCAAGCAACCGAACGGCACGCTCGGCATCCCGGGAAAGACCGGCCAGCGCAGCCCCGGCTTCTTCGGGCGCCGGACGCCCGCTGGTATCGTCGACGCAGCCCTCGAGCAGTCGCCCCCGCAGATCCACCAGGAGCGCCCGTCCGCGAAGCTCCAGCGGAGACAACGGCGAGGGAGGCGCCGGAACGGAGGCGTGGTGGGCGGCTTCCTCCCGCACCCGGTCGAGAACGCTCTGGAGCCCGGGATCAGCGGGCGACAATTCCAGAGCCTGGCGCAGATAGCGGTAACTCCGGTCCCATTCGCCCGCGCGGTAGGCGAGAAAAGCCAGTCCCTTATGCGCCCCGGCGTGCTCCGGATCGAAGCGAAGCACCGTCGTCCAGGCTTCGAATGCCAGGTCGCCTTCGCCCCGATCGCTCCTCACCCGGGCCAGCAGGTCCCAGGCTCCCGCCATTTCCGGGTACCACGCCACGCCACTCTCGGCGATCGGCAGCGCAGCCGCGAGATCGCCTTTCCGTCGCAGCGCTTCGCCGAGCGAAAGGAACACCAGGCTCGACGGGTCGCGGTCGAGCTGGACGGTCATGGCCGCGATATCGCTACCCGCGGACATCGGATCAGCTGGCGATGTGAATCGCGTCGAAGATGACGTCCAGCGCGGCGGGATCCGGCAGAAGCAGGAACTGGGCGGTATGCGCGTGCTCGGATCCCTCGATCCAAAAAGCAGTCTCGACGCAGAAGACCGGGTTGTCGGAGCTTCCGGCCCGGAGGTGGTCCGGCGTCAGCGCCCGGACCGCCGAATCCACCAGGAGCTCGGGAACCGACGGCAGCAGCATCATCCCGAGGAAGTCCGAGAGCGCATTGAGATAGGCGGAACAAAGGATGTTGCCGGTTTCCTTGACGGTCGACTGCTCCATCGGGTCGAACCCAGCCTCCGAAGGCGAAGCGGGGCGGCGGAGCAGCAGGCTGCACAACGCGTGGGCGGACTCCTGGCGAAAGACCAGCACCGTGGTCCCGGTAAAGTCACCCATAACCCGCATCAATACGGCGGCCACCGGCGTGTCGAGCGGGCCCACCACCTGAGCCAGTTGCTCCAGCTGGAGCAAACTGATCTCCGGTACGCTGATCATGATCCGGCCGCCGGTCATCTGAGACAAGGCGGTGGCGGCATGGCCGGCGCCGATGTTGGCGACTTCGCGCAGGGCGTCGCGTTCCACCGGCGAGAGGCTCCGCGGCATCATGGGCGCATCTCCCTAGAAGAATGCGGCCGGATCGAGCATCAATGAGGGCGTCCCGTCGGACAGGATGGTCGCCCCCGCGAACCAGGGTGGCAGGCCCGCCGGCGCGGCGAACGGCTCGAGCACGACGTCCTGCTGGCCCAGCAGCGCATCTACCACGAGGGCAGCGCGCCGACCGCCCCGCTCGATCACGACGGCCGGCCGGCGCCG
>DATECI010000220.1:0-2507 GCA_035286985.1 Gemmatimonadales bacterium | reverse complement strand
CAGGGCGGAAATTCCGGATCAGAGGGGAGGGCATTGCAAAAGGCGAACGGCGGGGCGATCAGTACGTCAACGTGCAGGTGACCCTCCCGGAACAGCTCTCCCCCGAACAGGCCGAGCTCTTCAAGAAGTTCACCGACGCGGCGGGGATGCCGCACTAGCAACACCACGGCTCGCTCCTGAGCCGGTTACCAGAAAGGTCCCAAATGACCGTCAGGCCTCGCTTCATCGCCACCGCGGTGCTGGCCGTGGGTACTCTCCTTGCCCTTCCGTTCCGGCCTGCAGGAGCCCAGCGGCTGAGTTTGCGGCCCCAGATCGGCATCTACATTCCCACGGAGAATCTGTTGGAGTTGAGCCAGGGTGGCGACATCGGGAAGCTCGAGGCGGGCCCCTCGTTCGGGGCCGCGCTGGGCTTGCGATTCGGCTCCCATTTCGGCATCGAGGGCACCGGCGCCTACGTGCCTACCACGTTCAAGCAGGGGAGCTCCGGCACCTTCGAGAAGCACGACGCCAAGTTGTTTATCGGGAGCGCCATGGCGGTGTTTCACGTCCTGCCGCCCTCGTCGCCCCTTTCGATCTTCGTCAACGGTGGAGTCGGAGTGATCAGTCATGGCGGAGTGGCTTTCACCAGCCAAGCCGACAAGTCCGATGTGGCAGGAGTACTGGGCGCCGGCGCGGGGCTCAGGCTAGGGGGCCTGCAGCTGACTGCCGGTGCCGATCTCTACCGGTACACCGCGAACTATGCCGGCAGCCAGCAGACCGCATCGGAGTTGAAGCAGCTTGATTTTGCGTTGAAAGTCGGGCTCGGCTTCGGCCTGGGCGGCCGGTAAATTCCGCGAGGCGGAGTTCAGGAAGAGCGCGATAGCTCCCGGTACCGCTCTACCAGGGCACGGTGAGTGGCGATCTCCGGCTCCCCAGGCTGGGGCCGGCGCTGGGTCCAGGAACCGTCCGCCGCCAGGTCCCAGGCCTGGCGGTTGTCGCACCACATGAGCTCCAGCACCTCGCGGACCGTTTCCCGCTGGCTGGGGGATTCGAGCGGGACAGCGGTCTCGATCCGCCGGTCGAGGTTCCGCTGCATCCAGTCCGCGGAGCTGATGTAGACTTCGGCCCCTCCGTTGGCAAAGTACCAGGCCCGCGAGTGCTCCAGGAAGCGTCCGATCACGCTCACCACCGCGATTCGCTCGCTCACCCCGGGGAGGCCGGGCCGGAGGCAGCAAATGCCCCGGACCAGAAGATCAACCTTGACCCCGACCCGCGAGGCCTCGTAGAGTAGCGCGATGATGTCGGGATCCACCAAGGAGTTCATCTTGGCCAAGATCCGCGCCGGCAGGCCTGCTTCGGCGTGGGTGATTTCCCGGCGGATCAGCTCGACCAGCCGCTTGCGCATGCCCCCGGGCGCGACGATCAGCTTGCGGTACCCGGTGGGGCTCGCAAATCCGGTCAGCACGTTGAACAGGTCCGACAAGTCAGCACCGAGATCCGGATCACACGAGAAGAGCCCGAAGTCGGTATAGGTACGCGCCGTCCTGGAGGCGTAGTTCCCGGTGCCGATGTGGACGTAGCGCCGGATCTGGTCGCCTTCGCGGCGGACCACGAGGATCACTTTTGCGTGGGTCTTGAGTCCCGCGACGCCGTAGCTCACGTGGACGCCGAGGTCCTCGAACCTTTGGGCCCAGCGGATGTTGTTCTCCTCGTCGAACCGGGCCTGCAGCTCGATCAGCACCGCCACCTGCTTTCCCCGCTCCGCCGCGAGAGCGAGCAGGCGGGCGATGTGGGAATCGCCCCCGGTGCGATACAACGTGGTCTTGATTGCCAGGACGTCGGGATCCTCCGCGGCCGACTGAATGAACCGCTCGACGCTGGCGGCAAAGCTCTCGTAGGGGTGGTGGACCAGCAGGTCGCCTTCGCGGATCACCTCGAAGATGTTCCGGCCGCCGGCCAGCCGGGCCGGCACAGCGGGGATGACGCTCGGATCCCGAAGCTCGGGAATCTCGAGGGTCGCGATCGCCAGGAGATCGGAGGCGTCCAGCAGGCCCACCGTTTCGTAGACGTCTTCCGGCATGAGCGGCAGTCCATCGCTCTCCTGATCGGCATTGAGCTCAGCCAGGAGCAGATGCCGGAGCGACTCAGGCATGGCGGGGTCCACCTCCAGCCGCACCACCTCCGCGAACCGCCGGTTGCGGACCTCCTCCTGAATCAGGACCAGGAGATCGTCCGCTTCGTCCGGGTCGATCTCGAGGTCGGTATTGCGGGTAATGCGGAACGGGTAGGAGCCCAGGATCTCGATTCCGGGGAACAGCGCTTCGAGATTGATCGCGATGGCCAATTCGAGCGGCGCGTAGCGATGGGTGCCCGGTAGCGGCACCCACCGGGGGAGGATCTTGGGGACCTTCACCCGGGCAAACCGCTCCTCGCCACTGTCTCCGCGGAGGACGACCGCGAGGGAAAGGGAGAGATTGGAGATGTAGGGGAAAGGATGGGCCGGATCCACCGCCAGGGGCGTGAGCACC
>DATECI010000219.1:0-5589 GCA_035286985.1 Gemmatimonadales bacterium | reverse complement strand
CACAGCTTGATCGAATCGGAAAACGTTCCCGCCTGTTCCCGGAACTGCTGGAATTGCCCCGTGTTCTCGGCGTACTTGAAGGCGATACAGGGAATTCCGGCCCGTTCGGCGCCGCCCCGCAGCATCGGCTGGTCGAGCAGGGCCGGGTCGCAGAAGCTGGGGGTGGCGAAGATCACCCCGTCGGCCCCCGCCGCCCCGGCTCGTTCCTCCATGAGGCGCCGCTTGCCCTGCGGATCCCCTTCGTAGAGCACCGAGGTCCGGAGGTCGTTCCGCACGAACGCCTCGGCGAGGGCCTGGACCGGATCTCCCTGGAGCGACACGTCGTGCGTGAGGAAGCGGTTCCCGAGGAGGAAATCGTCATCCACGATGTAGCATCCGGCGCGCTCGATCGACTTGATGAGCCCGAGCGGCGGCTGCTCGCAGAACGCCCCGACCATGAGCACCCGGCTGTTGTCCCGCGGACGGTGAGGCTCCGCCTCCACCGCGGCGAGGTATTCCCGGCTGCGTTCCAGGAATTGCTCGGCCGGTACGAGCTCGCCCGCCCAGAGCAGGAGATACAGTTCTTCGGTGGGAACATCCCAGGGCCGCTGCTGCCGCGCGTGGTAAAGGGCCCTGACCATCGCGCGAGTCTCGTTGTACAGGGCGGCCGACCGGCGGAGGTCCTCGTCCGTCGGGTGGTGGCCGGATACGTCGCCCAAGTCGTGGAGCAGGCGCCGGAGCTCGGCCGCCCAGAAGGGGATCGCGAGGGCGGGAACGGGAACCTGGGGGACATCGAGATACCGCACGTACACGTCCGGGTAGAGCAGCTTCCAGATCCCGGAGAGGTTACGAATGACGTCGCAGGTCGAGGGAAAGAGGACCGCCGAGAGCATATCCAGCCGACCGGACTGGGCCAGCTCGATGATCGAACGGGGCAGGTGACAGATATAGGACTGGTAGAACGCATCGCCCCGGATGATCTCGAGCCGGTCGCCTCCGCCATGGAGTCCAACCGGCAGGAAACCGCAGGCGTGGAGCACCTCCCGGGGCGCGTACACCGGCAGATATCCCCCGGCCCGACGGTCGCTCGACTCCGCTAGCCACTGCCGCACCCCGGCAAAGCCGAGATCCCCGTAGATCTCTCGGGCCCAGTCGACCACGGCAGCGCGCGACACGGTCCTCTCCCCCCCCTTAATTTCCGAACAAACGTTCGATAGTATATATGGTGTCGTTTCCACCATGTCGTCAAGCTTATCGTCTCGTAATTTGAGCTGAAACAGGGAGTTATTTAGTCGGGATTATAGACCGAACGATCGTTTGACTTCATTACAGAGAGGCCAGGTCCGGCATGCAGTTTGGGAACCTCTCCATCGAGAAGATCGGGGTGGTGGGCTCCGGCAACATCGGGCCCGATATCGCGCTCCACTGGGCTATGACCCTGGCGGCTCGGGGGGTGCCGGTCGTCGTGGTGGATGTTGCCGAAACGGCGCTTTCGCGGGGCCGGGCCAAACTGGAGCAGAAGGTGGCAAAGGGCCAGGAGGGTGGGGCGATTCCCTCCGATCTGGCCGGCGCGATTCTTCGCTGCGTCAGCTTCACGACCCAGTACGGGGAGCTCGAGGGTGCCAGCCTGATCATCGAGGCCGCCACCGAGGATCCCGGAATCAAGCGCCGGATCTTCGCCCGGCTGGAGCAGCTCTGCGGCCGGTCGGCGATCCTGGCCTCGAACTCATCCCACCTTCCCCCCGCGGAGATCTTCCAGGACCTCGTGACCCCGACCCGCGCGCTGGTCGCTCACTATTTCTATCCGGCCGACCGTAACCCGCTGGTCGAGATCATCCCCGGTGCCGAGACCGACGCCGCGCTCACCGAGCAGGTGGCGGCGCTCTACGAGGCGATCGGGAAAGTCCCGGTCCGAGTGGGCGGGCGTTACGGCTTCGCAGTCAACCCGGTCTTCGAGGGGCTCTTCCTCGCCGCGGCGCTCGAAGTCGAGGCAGGACTCGGGACCGTCCGGGAAGTGGACGCCGGAGCTCGACGGGCTCTGGGCCTGGCAGTCGGACCCTTCACCGCGATGAATCTCACCGGGGGGAATCCGATCACCGACCACGGGTTGGACCAGATGACCTCCCGGTTCGGGTCCTGGTGGCGCTCGCCCCGGCTCCTCAAGGAAGCCATCGCAAGGGGAGCGCCTTGGGAGGCGGCCCGTCGCGACGACCCGGTCGAGCTCCCCCCCGAGCAGGAACGCCGGATTGCCGAGTCGATGCAAGGCGCCTATTTCGGGCTGGTAGGACAGATCCTCGACAGCGGCATCATCACCCTGGCCGATCTGAACCTCGCCCTCGAGATCGGGTTGGCGATCCGTCCCCCCTTCGAATTCATGAACCAGCTCGGAGTAGACCGAGCCCTCGCCCTGGTGGAAGGGTATGCCGCCGGCCGTGGGGGGGAAGGCTTTGCGGTGCCGCACTGTCTCCGGGAACAGGTGCGGGTGGGCCGGCCGTTCCGGATCGACCACATCCTCCGGCGCGATCGCGGAGACGTGGCGGTGCTCACCATCCGGCGGCCGCGGGTCTTGAACGCCCTCAACGCCGAGGTCTACGCCCAGCTTGCCGAGCACGCCGCCGCGCTCCGCGATGACCCCCACATCGCCGCCGTGGTGCTCACCGGGTTCGGTACCAAGGCCTTCGTCTCCGGCGCGGATGTCGGATTCCTTTCCCGGATCGAGACCCCGGAACAGGGCAGGGCGACGGCGGAGCGGTCGAAGGAAGCGGGAGACCTGCTCGAGCATCTCGGCAAGCCAGTGATCTGCGCGCTCAACGGCATGGCGCTCGGAGGCGGCAACGAGATCGCCATGTGCTGCACCGCCCGGATCGCGCGGAAGGGACTAAAGCTCGCCGTAGCGCAGCCCGAAGTTTCCCTGGGTCTCATTCCGGGCTCGGGAGCGACCCAACGGCTTCCCCGTCTCGTGGGCGTGGACCGGGCTGCGGCGATGCTGCGCACGGGTCAGGGGCTTTCGGGTCGGGAGGCGGTCGAGTGCGGCCTGGTCCGGGAGGAAGTGGAAGGCGATGTCGTCGAAGCGGCTGTGGTGCTGGCCCGGGCGGCGGCCCGGGGCGAGGTGACGCTCCCCCCCCTCGACCCCCGGCCACTCGATACTCCGGTCGATCTTCCGCCGGTTGAGCTGGGTCACCTGAGCCGGGTGATTGACCGGCTGATTTGTCGGGCCATTCTCGAAGGCTGCCGCAAACCGCTGGCCGAGGGATTGCGCTTCGAATCAGAGCTCTTCGGACAGTGCTGTGCTACCGAGGACATGCGAATCGGAGTGAAGAACTTTCTCGCGAACGGATCCCGGGCGAAGGCGGCCTTCGTCCACCGCTAGCCGGTTGCGGCTTCACGTTTTCTTCACGGTTTCTTCAGAAAACGTGGGGTACGGTATCCAGGATTCCTGCCCGCCTCGGGCAATGGAGAACCCATGACGGCAGCTACAGAAAGCCCCTCCAAGGCCTCGGAGTGGCGACGGCGGCTTCTATTCCTCGTCTCCGGCCTGCTGGTCTTCGAGTCGCTGACTGGGCTCGCGGTGTACCTGCTCCCCTTCAGCGTTCCAAACCAGGTCATGGTGTTGATCCACACGGTTGCCGGGGTGGTATTCATCCCTCCCTTCGTGTGGTACCAGCTCCGCCATTGGCTCCTCTATCGCCCCCTGCGGCTCACCCATGTGAAGCTGACCGGCTATTTCGCGATGGTAGCGACGGTAGTCCTGGCGGGGTCAGGCCTGGTTCTTACCTGGCAGGCCCTCTTCGGCCCCCGGATCGGGCGGGGATGGGATCTGGCCCACATCGTGGCGACGTTCGCGTTGCTGGCCGCGGTGCTGCCGCATGTGGTGACCCTCGTGGTGCGGGCGGCGCGGACTCGCGCCACCGGGGCCGGGGCGCAGGTTCTGGCCGGAGCCCGGCGCTTTGGGGTTGTTACTCTGGGGATAACCGCCGGCCTGTTCCTGATGGTCGGGTTAGGTACTGCACTGTACCGGCCGGTCCAGTTGGTCAACGCGTTTCCACCCGACTACAGCTACGCGTATGGGCCAAACCGGCCCTTCGCGCCGAGTCTGGCCCGCACCAGTACCGGCGGGGCCTTCGACGCCCGCTCCCTGGGCGGCTCGAAGTCCTGCGGGACCGCCGGCTGCCACCAGGAGATCTACCAGGAATGGCAGGTGAGCGCGCACCGCTATGCGGCGATGGATCCGGCGTTTCAGAAAATTCAATCGGTCATGGCGGAGCAGAATGGGGCCGAGTCCACCCGGTACTGCGGGGGGTGCCACGATCCGATCTCGCTCTTTTCCGGGACCAAGAACCTGTTCACCAAGGACCTGAGCAATCAGGTAGGCTATCAGGAAGGGGTCTCCTGCGTCGTCTGTCACGCCATCAAGGAGACCGACGTCAAGGGCAATGCCGAATATCTCATCACCCAACCCCGGCGGTACCTGTTCGAGCTGAGTGAAGCTGCCCCGGCGCTCCTGGCGCGGGACTTCCTGATCCGGGCCTATCCCCGGTATCACGTCGAGACCCTGCAGCACAAGCTCTTCAAGAGCCCGGAATTCTGCGCCGCCTGTCACAAGCAGTTCATCGACGAGGAAATCAACAAGGTCGGCTGGGTCCAGCTGCAGAACCAGTACGACAACTGGCGCAAGAGCCGGTGGAACCATCCGGACGAGCCGGAGCGCACCATCGAGTGCCGAGAATGCCACATGCCGCTGCAGATTTCGGCCGATCCGGGGAGCGGCGACGACCGCGATTACAACCGCTCCCCGGGCGACCGCAAGCATCGCAGCCACCGCTTTCTCGGCGCCAACCAGTGGATCCCCGCGGCGCTCGAGCTTCCCGGAGCCCGGGAGCACATCGAGCTCACCGAGCAATGGCTGCGGGGCGAGCTCGCCATCCCCGAGATTGCCGACAAGTGGCGCCCCGGGCCCGCGGTGCCGATCGAGCTGGTGGCACCCGACACGGTGAAGCCGGGGGAGCGGGTCACGATCCAGGCCGTGATCACCAACAACAAGGTTGGACACGACTTTCCCACCGGCCCGCTCGACATCATCCAGTCCTGGGTGGAGCTGGTGGTCGTCGATCAGGCCGGCGACACCGTGTACCGGAGCGGCCAGCGGGATTCGGCCCACTTCATCGAGCCGGGGTCGTTCATGTTCAAGGCCGAGCCGGTGGACCAGTACGGCAACCTCATCGACCGCCACAATCTCTGGGAAATGGTGGGGGTCCGTTTCCGCCGGGCCGTCTTTCCCGGATTCGCCGACCAGGCGGAATTCTCGTTCGTCTGCCCCCCGGCGACGGAGCTGCGGGTATCGGCCCGGCTGATGTATCGCAAGGTCGATCAATTCCTGCTCAACTTCCTGTTCGGGAAGGAATCCGGCCTCACCGCGCCAGTCACGGCGATCTCGGAGGACCGCAAGACCATTCCAGTGGCCTCCGCGCAGTAGCGGGACATGGGCGGGAAGCGGCTCACCCGGCGGCAGCGGCTGCTCTGGCTCACCGCCGGGGCAAGCCTCCTCGTCGCCACTGGAGCCGGGGCCGTGGTTTGTGTCCAGCTTCGCCCGGAACCGGTGTATCGGCCGGG
>DATECI010000218.1:0-2060 GCA_035286985.1 Gemmatimonadales bacterium | reverse complement strand
TAGGATGCCCCCTCTGCCCGATCCCGCCCGCTTCCGCGATCCGGCGCTTCGGCCCATCGCCGCCAAGGTGCTGGAGGGGAAACGACTCGACCCCGCCGACGGCATCACGCTCTACCACACCCACGACATCCTGAGTCTCGGCGAGCTGGCCGCCTTCGCCAATGACCAGGTTAACGGCGATCGGGTGTTCTTCTCCGCCAACCAGCACCTCAATCCCACCAACGTCTGCGTCCTCCGCAAGACCTGCGTCTTCTGCTCCTTTGCCCGGACCCCGAAGGAGGAGGGTGCCTACACCCGGTCAGTGGAGGAGGTCTATCAGGAGGCGGAGCAGGCGCGGGGCGCGCCAACCAGCGAATTCCATATCGTGGGAGGCCTCCATCCCAAGCTTCGGCTTTCCTACTACACCGACATGATCCGGGGGCTCAAGCAGCGGTTCCCCGAAGTGCATATCAAGGCCCTGACCGCGGTCGAGATCGCCCACCTCGCCCGGATCGAAAAGTCCTCGATCCGCGACGTGCTGCGCACGCTCCAGGAGGCCGGGCTCACCAGCATGCCGGGCGGTGGGGCGGAGGTGTTCAGCACCGCGGTCCGCGCCACGATCGCCGAACGCAAGCTCACGGGGGAAGAGTGGCTCGCGGTCCATCGCACTGCCCACGAGCTCGGCATCCCGACCAACTGCACCATGCTCTACGGCCACGTGGAGACCGCGGCAGACCGGATCGAACACCTGGGAATGCTCCGCTCGCTCCAGGACCAGACCGGCGGCTTCCTCACCTACATCCCGCTGGCCTATCACACGGAGCACAATGAGCTCGGTGAAGAACTGGGCCGAGTCGGCTCGGCGACCACGGGGTACGAGGACCTCAAGAACGTTGCGGTGGCACGGCTTTTCCTCGACAATATTCCCCACGTCAAGACCCACTGGCCCATGGTGACTCCGTTCATGTCCCAGGTGCTGCTCGATTTCGGCTGCGACGATGTCGAGGGCACGGTGGTGTACGAGCGGATCTACCACGAGGCCGGCGCGACCACCGCGATGCAACTTCCTTACGGGGAGCTGGTCCGGCTGATTCGGGGGGCGGGGAAGCGTCCGGTGGAACGGGACAGCCTCTATCGGTCGGTGCGAGAAGAATTCGACGATCTGCCGGACGCCTATCTGGCGCTGGGGGCGGGCACCGGTGCGGGTACTCCGGTAGTCCACGCCGCATGAGCACCCCGGTCCTTCGGCTGGGCCGGATTCCCTGGATCAACTGCTATCCGGTCTACACCGCGATCGACCGCGGCTTAGTGTCGGTCAAGGCGGAGCTGATCAGCGGAACCGCGGCCGAACTCAATGATCTGCTCGCCGCGGGAGAGCTCGATATCTCGGTCGTGTCGGCGGTGGAGTACGCCCGGAATGCCGCCGCCTACCATCTGCTCCCCGATCTCGCCATCACGTCCGATGGGCCGGTGCACAGTGTGGCGCTCTACAGCCGCCGACCCATGCACGAGCTGGATGGCGCCACCGTGCTCCGGAGCGCTTCTTCGCGCACCTCGGTCCTACTGCTCGAGCTTTTGTGCCGCCATCGCTGGAGGGTCCGGCCCCGGTTCGCAACGGTGCGGGCCGAGGCGACCGATCTCGACGCCTTGCGGGGCTTTCCTCACGAGGCGGTACTCGTCATCGGCGATGCCGCCCTGCTGCTTGCCACTGAAGCCCGCTACCCCTACCGGACCGATCTCGGCAGCGCCTGGAAGGAATGGACCGGCCTACCGTTCGTCTTCGCAGTCTGGGCCGCGCGCCGGGAGGCCGACCACCGGGCCGTGCAGGAGGTCCACCGCGCCTTGCTCGCCAGCCGGACCTGGGGGCTCGCCCACCAGGACGAGCTGGCCGGGGCCGCCGCCCTCAACACCGGGCTTCCTCTCGCCATCTGTCGGGAGTACCTGGGCGATCTGGACTACGCCCTGAGCTACCGGCACCTCGCCGGGCTCACCGACTTCTTCCGTCGGCTGGCGCAAGACGGGCTGGTTCCCGATGGCAGTCTCTCGTTCATCACCGCGGCGTAGGGGAACGGAATGAACCG
>DATECI010000217.1:0-4185 GCA_035286985.1 Gemmatimonadales bacterium | reverse complement strand
GGGCCTGAGCGCCCGACGGCCTGACGATATGCCGGCCATTGCGCCTCACGTCCTCATTGTGGATGAGGATTACAGCTTCGCGCGCACCCTCTCCCGCGTGCTGGCGGAGAACGGGTACGACACCGCCACCCTTTCGAGCGGAGCCGGGTTGCCGGAGTATCTGGCAACCAGGCCGGTAGACCTCCTGATCCTCGATCTCTCGCTCCCCGGCCGAGAGGGGCTTTCGCTCCTCGAGACGATTCGCCGCGATTCGGCCCATCGCGACCTCCCCATCATCGGAGTGACCGCCGAAGCGCCCGAAGAATCCTCGGTGCAGGCCCTTTCCGCCGGGGCTTCCGATGTCGTGGGCAAGCCGATCCGGCTCCGCGAGCTGCTCGCCCGGGTCCGCACCCGGCTCCGGGCCGGCCGAGCCCTCAACCAGGCCCGGGCCGAGGCCCGGGCTCAGGCCGCCCTGGTCGAGCTGCTGCGCGACATCACCACCAACCTCCCGCCCCGCGAGCTGTTCCAGATCCTGGTTCGCCAGGTCGCGGCCGGGCTGCGAATCCCCCGCTGCTCGATCCTCCTGGCCCGGGCCGGCGCCGAGCTGGGAACCGTCGTCGCCGCGTCGGAAAACCCCACGCTCCGCGAGCTTCCGGTGGATCTCTCCCGCTACCCCGAGATTCGCCGCGCCCTCGAAACGGGCGAGGTGGTGCTGGTCAGTGATGTCACCGCCGATCCGGTCTATCAGGGCATGTCCCAGATGGAGACCACCTCGGTTCTGGTCCTGCCCTTCGCGCTGCGCGGCGAGCGTGCCGGCGTCTTCTTTCTCCGCACCGGCCCCGGCGACCCGCCCCTCGGCAACGCCGACCTGCGCTTTGCCGGCCGAGTGGTCGAATCGGCGGCCGCAGCCATCGAGAAAGCCCTCGACCACGACGAGTCGGCCCGGCGCGAAGAGGCGATGCGCCAGTTGGCGGAAACCGACCCGCTCACCGGACTGCTCAACCGGAGGACCCTGGACCAGAAGGTGATCCAGGAGGTGGACCGGGCCACCCGCTACGGCTCCGTGTTGACTTGTGTGATGATCGACATCGACCATTTCAAAGCGACCAACGACACCTACGGCCATCACGCCGGCGACCGGGTTCTGGTGCAGTTTGCCGAGCTGTTGCGGCGCGAGCAGCGGGCGGTGGACATCGTGGCTCGATATGGCGGCGAAGAATTCGTGGTCCTCCTGCCGGAAACCGGCAGTGCCGGTGCCCGGCTCTTTGCCGAACGGGTGCTGCGCCGGGTCCAGAACTCGTCCTTCGGTGAAGCGGCCGCGCCCATCCCCGTCACCGTGAGCCTCGGCGTGGCGACCTTCCCTGACGAGCGAGCCCACGATGCCGAATCCCTCCTGCGGCTCGCCGACCGCAACCTGCTTCGCGCCAAGTCGGACGGCCGCAACCGCTATCGCGATTGAGCGCGCTTCGCTGTCCCCGTTGCGGCGCGACATTCGATCCGCCGGCCCGCTTCTGCACCAAGGACGGCTTCCCGCTGGTTCCCGGCTCCACCCCGCTACCCACGACGCCTCGCTCGTTCGGGCTCCATCGCACCGGAGAGAGCCGCGCTCCGGTCGCGCTCCGCGGCGATCCGGCCTCCGGAATGTCGGGCCGGATTCTCGACGGCCGCTACCAGATGGAGATGCGGGTGGGCGAAGGCGGCATGGCCTACGTCTATCGGGCCCGGGACCGCGAAACCGGACGCCTCGTCGCGGTCAAGGTGCTGATGTCGCGACTGGTGGGAGACAAGGAGGCGGTGGGACGGCTCCGGCGCGAGGCCCAGGTTGCCATGCGGCTCGACCATCCCAACGTCTGCGGCATTCTGGCGTTCGGGCAAGCGACCGGTCTGCCGTATCTGGTGATGCCGTTTCTCGAGGGCGAAACCCTCTCCCGCCGGGAGACGAGACACGGGCCGATGCCCCAGGTTCTGGGCGTGGGCTTGCTGCGCCAGCTTTGCCTTGGTCTCCAGCATGCCCACGAGGCCGGCGTGTTGCACCGCGACCTCAAGCCCGAGAATGTGATGCTGGTTCCCGGGGCCCATCCCGGCATGGAGCGGGCGGTCGTCATGGATTTCGGGCTCGCCAAGGAAAGCCTGGTCGGGCCCGAGATCATGAAGCTCACCGCAACCGGGATCGTCCTGGGGACTCCCGAGTTCATGAGCCCGGAGCAGATCCGCGGCAAACCGCTCGACTCGCGGAGTGACGTGTTCGCGCTAGGGGTGCTGGCGTTCGAGTTGTTGACCGGCCGGCTCCCCTTCGAGGGCAACACCGCCCAGGAGACGATGCTGGCCCATCTGACCGGCCAGCCGCTCCGGCTCCGCCAGGCCAATCCCAAGCTGTCGGCCCCGCTCGAGCGGGTCGTCGCCCAGGCCATTGCCCACAAGCCGGAGCACCGGTTCCAGTCGATGCTCGATTTCGAGGAAGCGCTCGGAACAGTGAACGGTGAACGGTGAACAGTCAACGGTTGACCGTTGACGTTCTTCTCGAACGGAGGTCCGAATGGCAAATCGATCGGGACTGACTTCCCACCTTCTTGTGGGGGCCCTGGCCTTCGGGTCAGGGGTGGGCGGCACCTATCTGCTTCGCGCCCGGCCTCTTGCTCCCTCGCACGTCCATGAGGCAGTCACCACCCATGGCGAATGGACCTGGGTCAAGAAGCCGGCCGGCGATTCGGTGCGCGTCTACGTCGCCTATCCGGAGCGGCGGGACCAGGCCCCCGCCATCATCGTGATCCACGAGAATCAGGGGCTCACGACCTGGGAGCCGACCGTCGCCGACCGCCTGGCGGGCCAGGGCTACGTCGCAGCCGCGGTGGATCTTCCGTCCTCGAAGTTCGGCCTCTATCCCGCCGACTCGGGTCGGGCGTACATCCCCCGGCTGACTCCCGACGGCATCACCGCCGACCTCGATGCGGTGTACCAGTACCTCAACGATCTCGGTGCAGTGCGCAAGGACGCCATCGGCGTGATCGGCTTCTGCTGGGGCGGGGGTCAAACCTTCCGCTACGCGACCAACAACCCCAAGCTCAAAGCGGCGGTGGTCTGCTATGGCCCGGCCCCCGACAGCGCCGCCCTGCCCCGCATCAACGCGAAAGTACTCGGCGTGTATGGCGAGAACGACGCCCGGATTAACACCCAGCTGCCTAGCGTGAGCCGGCAGCTGCAGCAGCTCGGCAAATCCTTTTCGGCCGACAGTTATCCTGGCACCGGCCACGGCTTTCTCAAGCCCGGTCGCCGCGGCTCCGATACTGACCAGGTCGATCGGGCCTGGAGCAGGATCCTGACGTTTTTCGGGGAGAGCCTGGGCAAGTGAGCGAAAAGCGTCAACGGTCAACCGTCAACGGTCAACGGGAACTGCCCTTGCGACGGGGTTTCACCGGCAGGGCAGGTCCCGTTGACTGTTCACTGTTGACCGTTCACGCTCTTCTTCTCCTGCTGGCTGCCTGCACCGTGACCCCACTCACCAACAAGATCCAGGTCGGTCAGGAGCCGTTCGTCGTCGCGGTCGGCGAAGGCCCCGACTCGATGACCGATCTCTACGCGGTACCGGCCGGAGGGGGCAGCTTCGTCCGCCTCACTTTTACCCGGGCCGAGGAGCGAGCGCCCCGGCTCGGCCCTGGAGGCACCAGCGTCGCATTCCTGCGCCGCACCGAGCCCGGGAAGGAGATCTGGTCGCTCGCGGTGCTCGATCTGCTCACCAATCGGGAAGAGAGCGCCCCCGTTCCCCAGGCGGCCGGGAAACCCCAGGCGGTGGGGTGGAGCCGAAACGGGAACCGAGTCCTGGTGAAGTCCTGGGGATATCTCGTGTCCCAGGCACCGCCCCGATCGCTCTGGCTCAAGGCCGTTCCGCTCGATTCCACCGCTTGGGCGGATTCGCTCACGGCCCAGCTCCTCGGCGAGCCTGCGGCGGGAAAGATCGGCGGGTGCACCCCTCCCCATACCGGGTACTGCATTTTCGCGGCGACCGGCGAGGTAACCCCGTTGGAACGGGGAATCACCGATCCGGCTTCCTGGGGACCCGATTCGCTCGCCTATCTGACTTCGGCGGGATTGGAAGTGCGTCCACTCGCGGGAGGTCGCGCCCGGCGGCCGAACTGGAGCTCGGTGCCGTCAGGGCTCCGCGAGTTTACCTATCATCCGGGCGCGGGGCTCAGGTCACCACCGTGACCG
>DATECI010000216.1:0-4252 GCA_035286985.1 Gemmatimonadales bacterium | reverse complement strand
CGGCATCAATCGGATCTGGCGCTGGACGTTCAGCACTCCGGCGGTGAATACCATCGGGAACGTCTGCGTCGGTACGGCAGCGCAGGGTGCGTTCGCCGTCGGCAGCGCTTGGCGCGTGGTCGGCACCAGGTCCGGCGCCGGGTTGATGACGAACAGCTTCTAAACTCTCTACTTCCCCAGCTCACCGGGGAACAGCCTGAAACAGAAAGCCCCGCCGAAAGGCGGGGCTTTCTGCTTTCGGGTTCCCGGCCTCCGACTACTCAACCACGTCAGGGGCTCCTCCAGCCCCCGGGGCCGGCTCCTTGGCAAACCCCGGCCGCCCCATCGCCGCGAAGGTCAGCCGCTTGCCCAGCTCGACCCCGGGCTGATCGAACGGATTCACTCCGTACCACGCCCCGGCAAAGCCCGTCGCCACCTGGAAAAACATGATCAGCTCGCCCAGCGTGTCCGCTGTGAGACTCGGGACCGAGAGGGTGAGGCTCATCCTCCCCATCCGGGCCAGGGCCGCGGAGGTTGCCTCCTGCTCGGCCAGCAGCAGCTCCCCGAGAGTGTGGCCGGCGAGATAGGCCAGCTCCTCGGGCAACGTCTCCCGGGACGGAATGGTCACGTCCTCTCCCTGGTGCTCCACCCGCAGGAAGGTCACCAGCTTGTCGAACGGTCCCTCCATGAAAAGCTGAACCTGGCTGTGCTGGTCGGTGGCCCCAATGGCACCCACCGGTGTCGGGCCTGCATGGATGACTGCGCCCCGACGGTCCACCCGCTTGCCCAGGCTCTCCGCCCAGAGCTGGCAATACCACGAAGCGAGTTCCTTGAGCCGGTCGGAGTAGGGCATCAGGACGTGGATGCGGGCCCCGAGCCAGGTATCGGCCGCCCAATGGAGGGCGGCATAGAGCGCGGCAGGATTCTGGAGCAATGACTCCCGCTCCGCCTTTTCCAAGGCTCGTCCGGCGCCATTCACGAGCCCGGTGATGTCGATCCCGACCAGGGCCGCCGGAAGGAGTCCCACCGGGGTGAGCACACTGTACCGACCGCCGACATCGGGCGGGATTTCCAGGGCGGCGATCCCCTCCCGCTCGGCGATTTCCCGGAGCGGCCCGCTCACCGGATCGGTGGTGAGCGCCAGATGGCGGCTGGCGGCATCGGGGCCGAGGGCCTGATCGAGCCATCCCCGCACGACGAGAAACTGCGCCAGCGTCTCGGCTGTCCCCCCGGACTTGCTGACCACGTTCACGAACACCCGGCGTGGGTCGATTCGCCGGAGCGCGCCAGCTACGGAAGTCGGATCCACGTTCTCGAGCACGGTGATTCGTGGAAAGAACTCCCGGGCCTCGTCGGTCAGCTCGTTCCACGCCGCGGGCCGGAGGGCGTTGACCAGGGCCTTGGTGCCCAGGGCCGAGCCGCCGATGCCCAGCACCAGGACGTGATCGTAGGCCTGGCCTACCCCTTCGGCGAAGCGGCGGATCGCGGCAACCGTCTGGTCCTGCCGGCCAAGGGCATAGAAGCCATACTCGCCGTCGCGCCGCCGGGTCCGTACTTCGCCCTGAATCTCCGGGAAGCGCTCGATCAGATCCTGGAACCTCTTGCGGGGGAGCCCGTGCTCGCCATCGAGCCGGTCGCTCAGCATGCGGCTGTAGTCGAGCTTCATACCTGAACCTCCACGACCTGGCCATCATAACCCGGCTCCACTCCGTCCGGAAGCTGCGCCGCAAGGCCGGCGTGGCCGGTCTCGTGGGTCAGATGGGTAAGAATGGTGCGGCGCGCCCCGATGGCCTGGGCGGTCTCGATTGCCTCCGGGATGCTCAGGTGGGTCGGGTGGGGTCGCCACCAGAGGGCATTGAGCACCAGGACTTCCACTCCGCGGAGCAACGCCCGCTCCCGCGCTCCGGCCAGTTTGGCGTCCGTGACATAGGCGATCGGGCCGATCCGAAACCCCAGGACGGTGCCCTGCCCATGCTCGAACCGTAGTGCCAGAACCGGCATGCCCGCGATTTCGACTGGCGAGCCGGCCTCGAGCCCATGCAGCGACAGCCGCGGCTTGGAGGTGCCGGCATACTCCGGTATGGCCGGGTCGAAGATGTAGCGGTAACTCTCCCGGAGAAACGCCAGGGTCGGCTCGGCTCCGTAGAGGGGCAGGGGCCTGCCCTGATGCACCGAGAAGACCCGCAGGTCGTCGATGCCGTGGACGTGATCGGCATGCTCGTGGGTGTACAGGACGGCGTCGATCCGAGTGACCCCGGCGGCCAGCAGTTGAAGCCGCAGCTCGGGGGGGGTGTCAATCAGGATGGTGGCCCCGCTGCCGGTCTGAACCAGCGCCGCCGTGCGGGTCCGGCGATCTCTCGGGTCTCCTGAGCAGCAGACTGCGCACCGGCATCCGATCTGGGGTACGCCGAAAGACGTTCCGGTTCCGAGCAGGGTGAGCCGCACGGTCAGACCGTCTCGATCTTCAGAAGGTTGGTCGTGCCGGCCACGTCGAACGGGACGCCGGCGGTCACCGCGACCCGATCGCCGGGCGCTGCCAGACCGAGCCGGAGGATCGTGTCCCGGGTGATGGGGAGCATGGCGTCGTAGGTGGAGTAATGGGCGGTGAGAGCGGGGATAACGCCCCAGACCAGCGCGAGCTGGCGGAAGGTCATCGGTTCCGGAGTCACGGCGAGAATCGGGACGGCGGGCCGGTAGGAGGCGACGGTCCGGGCAGTGAAGCCGCTCGATGTCAGGCACACGATCAGGGGAACCCGCAACAACTCGGCTGCAGCGCAGACCGCCACCGAGATGGCGTCCTCGGTCCGGGTGGTGACGTGCGGTTTCCGCAAATGCACTGCGGAAGTTTCCCAGAAAGGCTCTAACTCGCCGTCGCGCTCCCGATCCAGCCGGTGGAGCTCGACTTCCCGGGCGATCCGGTCCATTGCCAGCACCGCCTCGACCGGATAGCTCCCCACCGCCGTTTCCGCCGACAGCATCACCGCATCGGTGCCGTCGAGAATCGCATTGGCGACGTCGGACGCCTCAGCGCGGGTCGGCCGGGGGGCGCGAATCATGCTCTGGAGCATCTGGGTTGCCGTGATCACCGGTTTGCCGTGCCGCAAGGCCGTGCGGATGATGCGCTTCTGCTCGAGCGGCACCTTCTCGAACGGGAGCTCCACCCCCAGATCTCCCCGGGCCACCATGATGGCGTCGGCGGATTCCACGATACCGTCGAGATACTTGAGCGCAGTATCCTTCTCGATCTTGGCGATCAGCTTTATCTGAGACGGAACGATCCGCCGCACCGATTCGATGTCCTCGGGACGCCGCACGAAGCTCACCCCGATGTAGTCGACTCCGAATGCCGCCGCCTCCAAGGCGTCTTCCCGGTCCTTCTCAGTCAGGGCTGGGGCGCTCACCTGGATCCCCGGCAGGTTGATTCCTTTGTTTGAGCTGATCAGCCCGCCGTGGCGGACCGTCCCCTGGACCCGATCGCCCTTGACGGCGGTCACCTCGACGGACAGCAGTCCATCATCGAGGAGGATGCGGTTCCCCGTCACCAAGTCACCAGCGAGCCCTTCGTACATCGTCGGGATCTCTTCTTCGCGGGCCCGGGACTCAGGGGCAAACACCACTGTTTCTCCGGCCGTGAGCATGCGCGGCGCGGCAAGCTTGCCGAGACGAATCCTGGGCCCCTGGAGGTCCACCAGTATGGAGAATGCTGCAGGTCGCTCCTTCTGGATGGATTGGAGCTCGCGAATCCAGCCGGCCCGGATTGCCGAAGTGCCATGGCTCGAGTTGATCCGAACGACACTGACGCCCGCATCCAGCAATGCCCGCATCCGATCGGGCTGCTCCCAGGCCGGGCCCAGGGTCGCGACGATCTTGGTGCGTCGAATTGGCGCGCGCGTGGGTGACACGGTGGTGCCGGAGGGTGGTGGGGGATGGCTCGCCAAGGGCGAAGACTCGTTTGAAGATGGCCCAAACTAACCGGGTGGGGTGGGGCATCCGCTATTCGTCACTCCTAGTTGGTCCTGAGAACCCTACCCCCAGCCCCAGGTGGGCCAAAAGCGAATGGCGTAGTCCCTCTTCCACATTCGTGTGAACTCCCACCGTTTTCCACAGGTGGAAATGGGCAGAACCTCTGGGCCTACGCGGGAAGTTCTGACAGGACTTCGGTATGGAACATCCACGTCTTATCAACATTGCAAAAACCCCATAAGTCATTGATCCACACGACATACACATCCCCATATGATGTGGAAAAGTCACAGCCTTCCGGGCGAGGGAC
>DATECI010000215.1:0-8593 GCA_035286985.1 Gemmatimonadales bacterium | reverse complement strand
CTTGTCGGAGAACTGGGTTTCCTGGAGGGAAATGCCCAGGCGTTGGCGAAGCGATTTTGCATCCCGGGCCCAGGTTCCTCCCAGGATCCGGACCTCGCCCTGGTCCGGGACGGTCAGTCCCTCGCACATCTCGATGGTGGTGGTTTTGCCGGCGCCGTTCGGCCCCAGCAGGCCGAAGCACTCGCCCGGCTCCACGGTGAGCTCGAGGCCGTCCACGGCCACGACGTCCCGATACGCCTTGCGAAGGCCGCGAAGCTCTACCGCCCGGGTCGGCATGAGGCCCGGAAAACTAATCCAGACTCAGGAGAGCGCCGCCGGCTCCCGCCGCTCCGCAAGCAGCCGCTCCGTGAAATCGAGCCGCGACTCCAGTTCGCTGATCCGGTGCTGGAAATCCTCGATCACCTGGTCTCGCTCGGCAAGCGCGGCATCGAGCCGGGCGGTGATCAGCTGCTGGTCCGTGGGCCGGAGCCGCTTGCCGGAGCGACGGCTGTCGCCGAAGATCCACCGCATCATCGGCCCCAACCACGCCAGCATGAACACGATGATGAGCCAGCTCGGGAATCTCATTCGGTCCCTCCCCGGTTCCACTCGGCCTCGATGTCGTCGGCCGTCCGCTTGAGCATCTCCACGATGCGGGGAACCGCCGGATGGGATGGGCCGAATCGCCAGGCGCGCTGGTAGGTGACCTTGGCGATCCGGCCAAAGGCCTGGTGCAGCTCGCCCATGGGGCCGCCGGCAAAATCGCGCACCGTGTCGCGCACCCGATCGAAGATGTCCTCGATCGCGTCCTTGTGCTCTTCGAGGAACGCTTCGCCCTCGGGTGTGATGTGATAGATCTTCTTCCCGTTCTCCTCGACGACCCGGACGTAGCCCTGGTCCTCGAGCAGCTGGAGCGTGGGGTACACGGTTCCCGCCGACGGGGTGTAGCAGCCGGCGAGCCGCTCCTCCAGGGCCTTGATGATCTCGTAGCCGTGGCGGGGTTTTTCCTTCAGCAGCCGGAGGATCACGAACTTGACCTCACCGGACTCGAACATCTGGTTGCGGCGCCGATGGGACCGCTGCCGCCCGCTGCCGGCTCGAAAACCGAAGATCCCCGGGAGTTCGCACGAAAAGAAATCGGCGAAGTCGCCTAACCCCCAATCATCGCGTGACTTATGCATACTCGACACCTCGTGAGACATAGCTTAAGATGTAGCTTACGATATATCGTGGATCAGAAAACGTCAAGCCGTTAGCTCCCTGGCTCCCTACCCTTAACCGATGTCCCTCTTCTCCGCGGCTTCCCTTATCCTCTTCCTTGTCGTTACAGGAATCGCGGTGGATGTCGTTCTCGGGCTCGCGCGGCTTCAACGCCTGGTGGACACCCAGCCCCGGCCCTACCCTGGCGCGCCGCCGGTTTCCATCGTGGTTGCGGCGCGGGACGAAGCCCGCGGAATCGAGCAGGCTACCCGATCACTCCTTGCTCAGCAGTATCCCGGGTTCGAGGTCATCGCCGTGGACGACCGCTCCACCGATCAGACCGGTGCCATTCTCGATCGGCTCGGGGGAGAAGACCCGCGGCTGCGGGTGATTCATATCAAGGATCTCCCCGAGGGCTGGCTCGGGAAGAACCACGCCCTCTCGACCGCGGCCCAGGCCGCCCGGGGTGAGTGGCTCCTCTTCACCGACGCCGACGTCGTCATGGAACCTCGGGCCGTCGCGCGGGCCGTGGGTTTCTGCGAGCGGGATGAGCTCGATCATCTGGCGGTCCTGCCCGAGGTCCGGGTGCCCGGGATCCTGCTGCAGGGGTTCGTTACCGGCTTCGTCGGTTTCGGGCTGGCGGCGATGCGCCCCTGGAAGGTGCGGGACCCGGCCAGTCGGCGCTTTGGGGGAGTCGGTGCGTTCAATCTGGTGCGTGCCTCGGCCTACCGGCGAGTGGGAGGCCACACCCCGATCCGGTTGCGTCCCGACGACGATCTCAAGCTCGGCAAGATCCTGAAGCGGAGCGGCGCCCGGTCCGATGTGGTCGTGGGTAACGGGGCGATCTCGGTCGAGTGGTATCACTCCATAGGGGAAGCCGTGGACGGACTGATGAAGAACGCGTTTTCGGTGGTCCAGTATCGCCCCCTCCTCATGATCCTGGCCGCCCTGGTCTATCTCGTCGTCGGAATCGGGCCGCTGGTGGCTCTTCTGGTCGGGCCCGGCCCGGCGCGGATCTTCGGCCTGGCCACGATGGCCGTTCTGGGGGGTGTGCTCTTGCGGGTCAGGAAAGAAATGGAAATGCCGCGCCGTTCGGCGCTCGTGTTTCCGGTGGTTTGCCTGCTCCTGGCCTGGATTGTCCTCCGCGCCCTGGTCCTCACGCTCTCCCAGGGGGGGATCGTGTGGCGGGGGACGTTTTATCCGCTGGAGGAACTGCGGAAGAACCGGGTCTAGGGGGCTATCGGCTAGCGGCGATCAGCGGTCCGCTGGTTTCCGGCGTCGCCGCTTGAAGTAACCCGCCCCCGCCAGAGACGACAGGCCGGTTCCGAGAAGCAGGAGCGTGCCCGGCTCCGGGGTGGCGGTCTCGGGCAGCTCGAAGTTATCCTCGACCACGAAGCCGGTCTCGCCAAACGAGAGCTGGACGTTGTCCAGAAACGCGTGGTATTGCGCCGGCCAGTAGCTGCCCAGGCCCAGCATGATGCCGTAGACCTCGGCGCTGGCGGAATAGCACTGCTCCACCCATCCGGCCAGGCTGAAGGTCAGCAGGGTCGAAGATCCTTCGAACGACCTGTTGGTGCAGCCGCCGTAGGTGTAGTCCAGACCCCCGTCATAGTGGCGCCAGAAGACCTGGTTGGTGAGGTCGGAGAAGTTCCACTGCCCGTTGGCGGTCGGGCCCGCGTTGTTGTACCAGCCTTCCCAGATCAGCTGGCTGTAGGTATCGCCATCCCGGACCAGGAACCGGAACGCCGGAGTCTGATTGATCCAGGTGGCCTCGGTGGGGTCGCCCAACCCGGGAGCTTCGCGCCACCATTCGAACGAGGCGCAGTTGATGTCGGCGAGCAGCCCCCAGGCGGCGCCCTCGGTGGCGGGCCGCCGGAAGAACGACCAGTCGAACAGACTCCCGGTGGTCCAGGCCTCGAGCGATCCGTTCCCGCTGCGCGGGTTAGTTCCGGTGATTCCGATCGTGCCGCTTCCCATCAACGAGGCGGCCCAGGGGGAACCGGGGTCGCCTGCGTAGATGGGGTTGGGCATGCCACGCTGGACGCACGGGTCCGCCTCCGCCCGGCTGGCCGGGAGCACGGCGCTGGCAGCGAGTGCCAGCGCCATCACCAAATTCCGGGGGGACTTCCGAGCAGCCATGCGGTCTCCGGGGGTGGTCGGCGGAAACCATTGTGAGCAAGCGATATGCCGGGATCTTCCCCCCGGGGCTGCCAGCCTAACTCGTTGTAGGAGGCCAGTCTAGTACCGGGGGAGCCAGTGCTGCCCCCGGGGGAGGCGTCGAATACTTACTACGCTTTGGGGAGGCGGCTACGGAACCCATGCGGCAGCCGGCCGTGCGAACATTGGCAGTCAGGGGGGGGCGAGTCTTTTGGCGTAGTGGCGCCGGAGCTTGGCGACTTTGGGCGTGATCATCGCGCGACAGTAGGCTTTGTCGAGATTCTGCCGGTAGTAGTCCTGATGATAGGCCTCCGCAGGAAAGAACTCGGTTGCAAGGGACACCTCGGTCACGATCGGATCGCCGAAGGTCCGGTCGCGCTCGAATGCGCGGATCACCGCTTCCGCCTCTGCCTTCTGCTCAGGCGAGTGATAGAAGATCGCCGAGCGATACTGGCTGCCGGTGTCGGGCCCCTGGCGGTTGAGCGTGGTTGGGTCGTGGAAGGCGAAGAACAGCTCCAGCAGCTCGCGATAGGAAACGACTTCCGGGTTAAAGCTGATCTGGATTGCTTCGGCGTGGCCGGTGAGGCCGGAGCAGACCGCTTCGTAGGACGGATGAGGAACCCGCCCGCCGATGTAGCCGGACCCGACGCGCTCGACCCCTCGGAGCGGCCGGAAGACGGCTTCCATGCACCAGAAACATCCCCCCGCGAATGTGGCGACTTCGGTCATGCGGCCTCTGGGCAAAGATTGTGAGCTTTAGGCTTTCGACCCCGGGAATCCGAAGATCCCCGTTCAGGGAAGAAAGCGGTGACTCGTTTCAGGGTCCGGAATCCGGCACGCCTCCCGCCGCCCGAACCAGGTGGAGCGGCGCCGGGCGACGAAATCATAGAGCGCGTCACGGAGCGGGCGAGGAATGATGCGCAGGACCGCTGCCAGTTTCCACCCGCCCCCCAGCCCGGTCACGATCGCGATCGCGGCATCCGAACGGGTTCGGAGCCGGGTGGCTTCCTCGAGCACAACACTTTCTTGGCCTTGATCGGTCAGGCGGTTTGCCAGGCGGTCTCGTGCGGTCTTGCCCTGGAGCGGGGCAACGCGATAGCGGCGATGGCGATCCCGGGGCAGAATGAAGCGAACCAAGCCGTCGCAGAGGGGGCAGAGTCCGTCAAAGTAGACAATCGCCCGGTCCATCGGTGATCCGCTAGCCGGGCAGCCGGGAGAGTCCACCCAGAAGCAGTTCGAGTAGCCTTTCCGCCTCCTTCAGGGGCTGGGTCCCCGGTTGCTCCTCCAGGTACCTCTGGGCCAGGCCCTCCGTCAGGGCGGTCACGAGGCGGGCGGCTTGCTCGGGGGCAAACTCGCTCCTGAATTCCCCGGCCTCCTGGCCTTGCTTGACGAGATCCAGGAAGACGGCGAAGGCCTTGGCCTTTTCCGCCCCAAGCTCCCGGAACGGGGAGCCGGCTTCGGGGTGCTCCTGCTGGAGTCGCTCCGAGAGCGCAGGCTGGTACATGACTCGATAAAGCCCCGGGTGCTCGAGAGCAAAGCGCAAATAGACCAGAGCCGCGGTGACCAGACGCATTGCCATTACCCCTGGTGCGGCCCGGCCAGTCGCAGCCGAAGGGGAAGGCGAGGGAAGCGCCATGGCCTGGGCCGAGTGCCAGACCGGGGCAGCCGCCCGAGCCGGAGGGGCCGGCCTCGGGGTTCCGCTCCTCTCGCACCGGCTCCGCACCTCCCGGAATCCCTGGGCCGCAAGCGCGGCGTCCAGCGACAGTCGGTCGGGAAAGTGCGCCAGGGGCGCGGCGTGGCTCACGTCAACCGCATCCGCCAGCCGCCGGAAGCTCAACCCGGCAGGGCCCTCGGCTTCGACCAGTTTGCGGGCGGCCTTCAACAAGGCCCGCCGCAGATCCCCGTGGTGATAGGGCTTGGGTCGAAATCTTGACATTGTCTAGATTGTACCTTATGTTATCTTGTCGTTGTCAAGATACCCCAGCTGGCCCGGCGCGGGCAAGGAGCGACCATGACCAGTCCCAACCGCAGCGAAATTGCCGTCCTGCTCGACCGCTCCGGCTCCATGGCCTCGGTCAAAGACGATGTGGAAGGCGGCTTCGCCCGGTTTCTCGAGAGCCAACGGCAGATTCCGGGGGAGTGCGCCCTCTCGCTGACCCAGTTCGACAGCGAGGCCATCGAAGAAGTGTACGTTGCCTGCCCGATCGCCGTGGCCCCCGGTCTCACCCTACACCCTCGCGGCATGACTCCCCTGCTCGACGCCGTGGGTCGGACCATCGGGCGAACTGGGGAGCGCCTGGCCGCCGAGGCCGAGCCCCACCGGCCCGGCCGAGTGCTCTTCGTCATCATCACCGACGGAATGGAGAATGCCAGCCGGGAGTTCTCCCGAGCCCAGGTGCGGGAGCTCATCGATCGGCAGCGGACGGTCTACCGGTGGGAATTCATCTACCTCGGGGCCAATGTGGACGCTTTTGCCGAAGCCGGCGGCCTTGGGATCGCCGGGTCCCACGCGGCCGCCTTCCACGCCTCGCCGGCCGGGATCCATCAGGCCTTTGCGGTAACCAGCCGGAAGTGCGCCGACTTCCGCGCCGGGCGGAGCCCGGCGTTCACGGGCGCTGACCGAGAAGAGCTGGAGCAGGATTAACTTTACCCCTCATGCGGATTCTGGTCCGGGGGGTGTTGGTCGGTCTGGTCTGTGGCGCCGGCGCTTTGGTGACGGCCGGCGCCCAGGTCACCCGGTACGTCCGATACCGCGCGGCCGACCGGATCTCCTACGGAATCCTCGAAGGAACCCGGATCCGGGAGCTGTCCGGAGATTTGTTCCGGAGTCCCCAACCCACCGGCCGGACCATTCCGCTTTCCCAGGCCACGCTCCTGGCGCCTTGCGAGCCCGGCAAGGTCATTGCCGTTGGGCTCAACTACAAGTCCCACCTCGGCGACCGGCCGGTTGCGGCGTACCCGGGCCTCTTTGCCAAGCTGCCCAGCTCGATTATCGGGCCGGAGGCAAACATCATCTACCCGCCCGACGCGGAGAATCTCCATTACGAGGGCGAGCTGGTCGTGGTGATCGGGCGCCGGGCAAGCAACGTGTCGGCGGCGGATGCGGCGCGCTACGTCTTCGGGGTCACCGCGGGGAATGACGTGAGCGAACGGAACTGGCAGCGGAACGATCTGCAATGGTTCCGGGCCAAGGCATCGGACAGCTTCGGGCCGCTGGGCCCCGCCATCGTGACCGGGCTCAATTACCACGACCTGCTGCTGCAGACCCGCCTCAACGGCGAGGTGGTCCAGTCCGAGCGAACCAAGGATCTGCTCTTCGATGTGCCGACAATCGTCAGCTACGTGAGCCGCTACGTAACCCTCGAGCCGGGGGACGTGATCTACACCGGTACCCCCGGCACCACCCGGCCAATCAAGCCGGGTGATGTCGTCGAGGTCGAGCTCGAGGGGGTGGGAGTATTGCGCAACCGGGTGGCCAAGCCCTGACGGATTGCAGGCCGCGCTTCCGGAGCTAGCTTCTCCGGTGCCACCCAGCAGGAGAGCGCCAATGCCGGAGCAGGAGATCGGGGTCGTCACCCACTATTTTGACCAGCCTCAGGTCGCCGTCGTCAAGCTGTCGGCCGGTGAGGTCGGCCTGGGCGACACCCTCCGTTTTCACGGACACACTACGGAGTTCACCGAGCCCGTCACCTCGATGGAAGTGGACCACAAGAAGGTCGAGCGGGCCACCGCCGGCCAGGAGATCGCCATCAAGGTGATCGGGCGGGCGCGGCGGCACGACAAGGTCTTCAAGGTCGAGTGAACGCTCGCGCTCTCGCCGCCTCCGCTCGTTCCGGGTCCGCTTTCTCCATCAGCCGGGCCAGCTCGGTGTAGTGCTTGCGGGCGCTGGCGGGATCGGGCGCCAGCTCCGCAGCCTGGGCGGCGCCGGAGATCGCGCGGGCCCGATTGGGGTCCCGCTCGAGGGTCTTCTCGTACTCCGCCAGCGCTTCCTTCGGCTGCCGGTGCGCCAGCAGCAGATCGCCATACAGCTCCCGCGCCGGCAGCAGCGGCCCCGGGGTGACCGGGTGCTTTTCGACGGTTTCCTCCAGATCGGCGGCCTCCCGGCCGAGTCGCAACGCATCGGTATGCTGGCCCTCGGCGTGCGCCAGCCAGGCCGCGGCCGCCAGCCGCTGCGCGCCGACCCGGACTGCCCACTCCGGATCAGCGGCCTTCAACTTTTCCTCGAGTTCGCCCAGAGCCACGACCTCCCGGCGCGCCAGCTCGGGCTGGCCGCTCCGTGCGGCGCCGATCGCGCGGGCAAAGCGGGTTAGGGCCTCGACCTGGGGCAGCGCCCCGGTGGGGAGGGGCAGCCTGGCCGCGTCTTCCCACCGGTTCCGCTCCAGGGCAAAGCGCGCCGGCATGGCTGCGGCGTTATAACCGATGATGCCTCCGTAGAATCGGTCGGGGAGCCCCACGGCCTGATCCACGAATTCCTTCGCCTCGCGGTCGCGGCCCTGCTGCAGCAGCCCGTACACCATGTAGTCCATCGGGTGGGCGGCTTGGCCGGGGCTGTCCTCGATCTTGGCGGAACGCCGGTTGGTCTCGATCGACTCGTCCCAGGCGCCCACCCGGGTGAAAATGTGGGAAGGCATGTGCAGGGCATGCGGCGCCGCGGGCGCGATGCTCGCGTAGCGCCGGGCGGCGTCCAGGCCGCGCTTCGCGATCGGGGGCGCATCGTATGCGTGGATGAGATAATGAGCCAGTCCCGGATGCTCGGGGTGCTGCCGGAACAGCGGCTCCAGGATGTTGGCCGCCTCGAGGTTCTTCGCGAAGCTGCGGTCGGTCGGGGGCGAGTTGGCGACCAGAGTTCGGGCGTAGAAGATCGACGCCTCCAGGTCTTCCGGGTGGGCCGCCCGCAAGGCCCGGAACGCCTCTTCCTGGGCCAGCATCCGGCTCCGATGATCCTTCGTCTGATGGTCCCGATACACCGCGGCCACCGCTTCGATCCACAGCTGCTCGCGGGGCGACGCCCCCCCGGCAAGCTGCTGGGCTCGCTCCACTGCGGCCAGTCCTCGCTGGAACAGGGCCGGCGGTGGGGCCGTGCGGGTCATGGGATTGGCCAGCATGGTCATGGCGATCCCCCAGTGGGCCATGGCGCACTGGGGGTCCGCTTCGCTGACCGAAGTGAAGGCCCGGTCCGCCTCCTCGAACCAGAACGAGTGCAGCAGCGCAACGGCCCGCTCGAAGCGCTGCGGTGCTTCTCCCTGGCACGTGGTCG
>DATECI010000214.1:0-2444 GCA_035286985.1 Gemmatimonadales bacterium | reverse complement strand
CTCGGTGATGCGAGAGCTTACCACCGGCGTCGGCCAATCCGGTCGGCCCACGATGGTCCGGAGATGCAGAACCGAACGCCCCCCCTCGATCACATCCAGCGTGAAGGTGGCGCTGTTCACCAAGAGGTAACGGTCGCCGAGCGAATCCGCGAACGTCCGCTGGCGTTCGAGATTGAGGGAGATCTGCTCCGCCCGGGTGGTGGCCGGGACATTGAGCGCGGCGAGCGTGGCCGGGCCAACGAGTCCGTCCTCCGGGAGCCCGTGGAGTTCCTGGAATCTTCGGACCGCCGATTCCAGCGCTCCGTCGTACCGCTCCGAATCGCCCGGGCCGGTTCCGATCGGATACCCCTCGGCTTCCAGCCGGCGGCGCAGGGTTGCGACCCGGACCTCGCGGACCCCCGGATCGAGTCGCTTCCCGCTCGGCACCGTTGGCCACCCCCCTCGAGCCGCGATATCACGGTAGCGTTCCAGAGCGCGTTGCAGCCCGGTGCTGCTTGGAACCTGAGCTTGCAGCGACCCTGCCACTGCGGTGCCGAGGACAGCGGCGAAGAGCGCGATCCGGCGGATCTCAAGTTGCCTTCTTCTCACAACCAAGTCGGATTCTCCAGCCGATGCGGACAATCGCAGTTGGGATCCGGTCCTTCGTGAGTATCGCTGCTTCACTATGAAGGGATGCTGAAGCGAGAAGGAGACCGCCAAACGGCGGGATGGCAGAAGATAGGTCGCCGGATTCCCAATTGATCGATTCGCGCGCGTTTCATTCTGGCTTCACCGAATCCGCCAGAACTTGGGGGCGTCCGAGAGGAAGGGGCCGATGGCCGCCGCGCCCGCCCACCCGGTGCTGCGCGTAAATAACGCTGAGGTTGCTCAGCGGCTCCGCGAAGTAGCGGACCTGCTCGAGCTACGGCTGGCCAATCCCTTTCGGGTCCGTGCCTACCGGAACGCGGCCCGTGCGATGGAGGAGTTATCCCGGTCGGTACTCGATCTCCCCGAAGAGGGCCCCAAGAGCCTGGAGAACGTCCCGGGGATCGGGGCTGACCTCGCGGAGAAGATCCGGGAGATTGCTACCTCGGGCTCGCTTGACCTTCTCGAGCAACTCCGGCGGAAGGTGCCCAAGGGCTTACCCGAGCTGATGCGTCTTCGTGGGCTCGGCCCCAAGCGGGCCCGTCTTCTCCGGCAGAAGCTGGGCATCCGCTCGCTGGCCGACCTCGAACTAGCCCTGCGCGCTCGCCGCCTCAGAAAGCTGCGAGGATTCGGCGAAAAGAGCGAAGCCAAGCTGCTCCACGAGCTGGCCTTTCACCGGGGCGGCGGCCAGCGGGTGCTCCGGGTCACTGCGGCTCAGTTCGCCGAGCCGCTCGTGGAGTATCTCCGCAAGGGCGTTGTGGTCGAGGACGTGGTGCTGGCGGGTAGCTTCCGGCGCCGGTCCGAAACGGTCGGCGATCTAGACCTGCTGGCCATCTCCCCGTCGGCGGCCCCGGTGGTGCGCCGGTTCGTGACCCATCCCGATGTGGAGGAGGTCCTGTCACACGGAAAGGGCGGCGCCTCGGTGCGGCTGCGGTCGGGTCTGCAAGTGGATCTCCGAGTGCTCGATCCGGAAAGTGCCGGCGCGGGGCTCTACTACTTCACCGGCTCCAAGGCCCACAATATCGCGGTACGACGTCTGGCCCAGGGCCGGGGGCTCAAGCTCAACGAGTATGGGGTGTTCCGGAAATCGCGACGGATTGCGGGGCGGACCGAGCGTGAAGTTGTCCGGGCAGTAGGTCTGCGGTGGATTCCGCCGGAGCTCCGTGAGAACCGCGGCGAGATCGAGGCCGCGAAGGCGGGGCGGCTTCCCTCCCTGATTGAGTTAGCCGATATCCGGGGGGACCTTCAGTGTCACACCACCGCCAGCGATGGCCGAGAGACGCTCCAGGCCATGGTGCACGCCGCGGAGGGGCTGGGCTACGAGTATCTCGCGATCACCGACCACACCCCGGCGGTTCGGGTCGTCGGGGGCCTCGACCGGGCCGGTTTCCGGCGCCAGGCCAAGGCGATTGACCGGCTGAACGCCCGCTCCCGCCTCACGATCCTCAAGGGAGCCGAGGTCGACATCCTCCGGGACGGCAGCCTCGATCTCGACGAGGCCACGCTCGCCGGGCTGGACCTGGTGCTGGTGTCCTTGCACTCGCACTTTGAACTGAGCGCTCGGGAGCAAACCAAACGGGTGCTTCGGGCGATCCGCCATCCCGCCGTGCAGATCCTCGCCCATCCGACCGCGAGGTTGATCGGAGAGCGAGCCGCGATCAGCCTCGACCTGGACCAGATCTACGAGGTGGCGTCGGCGGAAGGAGTTCTCCTCGAAGTGAACGCCCAGCCCTCGCGGCTTGATCTGGATGACGTGGCGGGGCGCGCGGCCGTGGAGCGCGGATGTACCCTGGTGATCAACACCGATGCGCACTCTACTG
>DATECI010000213.1:0-3459 GCA_035286985.1 Gemmatimonadales bacterium | reverse complement strand
CCGGCTGAAATCGAGCAGGCCGTCCACAATCCGGGTGCAGCGGTCCACTTCCTTGTCGATGATATCGAGGTATTCACGGACCGTGCTGTCGGCGGTCTCGCCCAATCGGGCATCGATCGCCGCGACGCAGGCCCCAATGGTGGCGATCGGATTGTTGATCTCGTGCATCACCCCGGCCGCGAGCTGGCCCACTGCGGCGAGCTTCTCACTCTGGAGAATGCGCAACTGCACCTCGCGGGCCTGGGTGACGTCTTCCCCGATGGTGATGACGTGGGTGATCGCCTCACCCTCCAGCCGCATCGGAATCCGGCTGATGCGGTAGTAGCGGGTGTCGCCCGAGCTCACCCCCCGGACCTCGATGTCCATTTGCTGGACCTCGCCCGCCCGAAAGACCCGGTCGAACTCGGCCTTGAGCTGGGCCGCGGGCTGTCGGGTCAGAACCTCGAAGACCGGACGGCCCATCACGTCGGACCGCCGGAGTCCCTGGGTGCCCAGCTCCCGCTTCCGGTTCCAGACTTGAATCCGGTACTCCCGGTCGACCACGTAGAGACCAACCGGAAGGCTGTCGATGATGAGACTGGTGAAGCGTCGCTGCTCTTCGATTTCCCGAGAGCGGCTGGATACTTCCAGGGCGAGATCTTCGGACAGGGTTGCCGCAGCGAGAAACGGAGCCAGCAAACCGCAGACGATCGGCAGCACCCCGCTGTCCGGCACCGCCCCCCCGGGACCGAAGTCCAGCTCGAGCATACCCAGCCGGGCGCCGCCGTGGATCAGCGGCAGCCGCCGGATCCCGGGTTCGGGCGGAGGGAGTGCATCGAGCGACTCGGCCAGGTACTCCCCGGTCGGCACTGTGACGCCCATGAACCCCGAGGTACTCGGCTCGCGCCGCCACACCACGACTCGACGGGCCCCCAGGCCCGCCTGCAGCGTCACCGCGACAGTGCGGAGCGTTTCGTCGGCTCCCAGACCGCTGTTGAGCATGCCGGCGATCTGCCCGACCAGCTCCAGCCCGGACCGGCCGCTCACGATTTCCCCCATGGCCCCCTCATCGCGGATCAGTAAGTTTAACCCGATGCCGGTCCGAATCCTGACGCCCTACGTCGATGGACGGTGGTTACCCCGACGGCGGCGGGCCGCGGAGCCGATCACGGCCCCGTTCTCCGGTCGGGTCCTGGCACGCATCGTCCCGGCCGACAGGCGGGATCTGACCACTGCGGTGGCTGGCGCGCGGCGGGCGCAGCACGAGCTCGCCGCACTTTCCCGGCATGCCCGCGCGACGATCCTGGAGCGCACCAGCCGGCTGCTGCACACCGAGCGGACCGCCTTGGCCCGTCTCGTGGCGGTGGATGCGGGGAAACCGCTGAGCCTGGCGTTGGGGGAGGTCGATCGCGCCGGTGTGGTCTTCCGGCTCGCCGCCGAGGAAGCCCGCCGATTCGGCGTGACCGGGTACCCGGCCGACGCCGATCCCCGGGGCGGGGGCCTCTGGGCCCGAGTCGAGCGGTTTCCCATCGGCGTGATCGCCGCCATCTCGCCATTCAACTTCCCGCTCAATCTAGTCGCCCACAAAGTCGCGCCGGCGATCGCGAGCGGGAACGCGGTCGTCCTCAAGTCGCCGCCTCAAGCACCGCTGGCGTCGTTTCGGTTGGCGGAGCTGCTGGGCCGGGCCGGACTCCCCCCCGGCGCTCTCCAGGTGCTTCACCTCCCGGTCCCGCTCGCCGAGCGGCTGGCCACCGACTCCGCCTTCGCCATGCTGAGCTTCACGGGCAGCGCCCGAGTAGGCTGGCATCTCAAGTCCATCGCGGGAAGGAAACGGGTCGTACTCGAGCTGGGGGGAAATGCCGCGGTGCTAGTGCATTCCGATGCCGACGACCTCGAGTCCCTCGCCAGCCGGATCGCCTGGGGAGCCTTCGCCTACGCCGGGCAGGTCTGCATCAAGGTCCAGCGGCTCTACATCCACGCTCCGCTCTATCCGCGATTGCTCCGCCTGGTGGTTGCCGCGACCCGGAAACTCCGCGCCGGCGATCCGCTCCGGGCCGGGACGGTGATCGGCCCGCTCATTGACACGGCGGCCATAACCCGCGTGCAAGGGTGGATCGCGGAGGCGCTCGCCGGAGGGGCCACGGCCCTGCTGCGGGGCCGGCGCCGCGGCGCCGTGCTCGGAGCCACGATTCTCAAGGGAACCCGGCCCGGCATGAAGGTCTGGCAGGAGGAAGTATTCGGGCCGGTGCTCACGGTCCAGCCCTACCGGAGCTGGCCCGAGGCGATCCGATTGGCCAACACAACCGAATACGGCCTCCAGGCCGGCATTTTTACCCACGACACCCGGCGGATCGAACAGGCCTTCCGGGAGATCGAGGTCGGCGGTGTGATCGTCAACGACATTCCCACTCTTCGGCTCGATCACTTGCCCTACGGCGGAGTGAAGGCATCGGGATTCGGGCGAGAAGGAGTGACCGCCGCGATGAAGGAGATGACCGAACCGAGACTTCTGCTGGGCCGACCTTAGAGCGGAGGGCGGCGTAGATCGGCGTCAGCGCCCGGCCTTGAAGCGGGCCCGCAGTTGCTTCGCCAGCACCAGCGCGAGTGCGGCGGCGAAGAGAGTCGCCAGCGGCGCCCAGCGGCGCAAGGCGAAGGCGATCGCCAGGGGGGTTGGCGTTTGAGGAGAGAATGGTCGGATCAGGAGCACGGGCACCAGGACCATGGCCAGAGCCACCAGGCCGAGCGCCAGCAAGGCCGCCCATCGGGCCCGTCGGGGACTCAGCATGAATCCTCTCCTCGAAAGAAGAACATCACCTCGTGCCGCCCCCGAAGGGTGAAAACCGCGCGGCCCCCGTCGAGCGGAATCTCGTCGATCGTGATCTGGGCGATGGTGCGCCCATTCCGGAGTCCGACCGAGAGCGGGATGGGAGGACCGAACGACAACTCGAGTCGAACCGTGGTCCAGTCAGCTCGAACCCGCACCAGGACGTCGAGCAAGGTGCGGTGGCAGCGGAGCCGCCGGAGGGCCAGGGATCGCCATCCTTCTGGTAGCCAGGGGCGGAGTTCGAACCGCCCACCCTCGGCATCGGCTCGAACGCCGAACAACCCGGCCACGACCTCGCGCAGCAGCCAGCTCGGCTCGGGCGCCGCCGCCGATCCAATCCGCCGAAAGCTCCGGACCCGGTCCAGCAGTTCGGCAAATTCGTCGGCGCCCCAGTCCGGCAGTCCGGCGCCCGGATCGGCGCGCACCCCGGCCGCGTCGCGACGCACCGCCCAGGCAAACGCCTGGTTGAGCGCGGCCGCGGGAGTATCCAGCAGCGGGGAGCGGGTCAGCCCTGGTAGCTCTGCGAGACCGCGGTCCAGTTCACGACGTTCCACCACGCCGCGAGGTAATCGGCCCGGCGGTTCTGGTACTTCAGGTAGTAGGCGTGCTCCCACACGTCCAGGCCCAGCACCGGCTGATGCCCCTGCATGTAGGGC
>DATECI010000212.1:0-4519 GCA_035286985.1 Gemmatimonadales bacterium | reverse complement strand
CGAGCCAGACCGGGAACGCGCCGGCAAAATGCTCGATCAGGATCGCGAGGAACCGCTCGAACGAGCCGCTGACGGCCCGGTGAATCACCACCGGCCGGTGGTCGTGGTTGTCCTCGCCCACGTAGCCGAGCTCGAATCGCTCCGGCGCGGCATAGTCGAGCTGGATGGTGCCGAGCTGCCACTTCCGGCCAATCGAGTCCGCCACGTCGAAATCGATCTTCGGCCCGTAGAACGCCCCGTCGCCCGGCTTGAGCTCATAGGGCAGCCCGGTGGCCTCCAGCGCGGCGCGAAGCGCGGTCTCCGCCCGATCCCACAACCCATCCTCGCCGATCCGCACCTCGGGCCGGGTGGCGAACTTGAGCGTGGCGGTGAGCCCGAAGGTCGCGTAGTAGCCGAGGATGAAGTCCGTCAGCCGCTGCACTTCCTCGGCAATCTGACTCTCCATCAGAAAGATGTGGCAGTCATCCTGCTGGAACTGGCGCACCCGGGTGAGCCCGGCCAGGGCGCCGGAGACCTCATTGCGGTGGAGTACGTCGTAAGTGCAGTAACGCAGCGGCAGCTCGCGGTAGGAGTGCTTCTTGGCGAGGTACAGCAGATAGTGCGAGGGACAGTTCATCGGCTTGAGCGCGAAGTCCGCTTCGCCGGACTCCTGGTCGAGCACCAGGAACATGTTCTCGCGGAACTTGCCCCAATGGCCGGAGCGCTCCCAAAGGCCCTTGTTGTACAGCAGCGGGGTCTTGATTTCCTGGTAGTCGTCCCGCTGAAGCTCCCGGAGATAGTCCACCAGCGCGTTGTACACGGTGGTCCCCCGCTCGGTCCAGAACGGGGCGCCGGGCGCGAACGGATGGAAGAGGAACAGATCCAGCTCGCGGCCCACCCGGCGATGGTCGCGCTTGCGGGCCTCCTCGAGCCGGTGCAGGTACTGCCCCAGGTCCTCGGGGCGGAACCACGCCGTGCCGTAGATGCGCTGGAGCATCTGGCGGCGCTCGTCTCCCCGCCAGTAGGCGCCCGCCGCGTGCAGCAGCTTGAAGTGCCTGATCCGGCCGGTGCTCGGGACGTGGGGACCGCGGCAAAGATCGGTGAACGGACCATCGCTATAGACGGTGATCGTCTCGTCGGGCCCGAGCTCCTCGATCCGCTCGAGCTTGAGCGGATCATCGGCGAACCGGCGATTGGCTTCCTCCCGGTCCACCACCTCGCGCACGAATGGATAGTCGGCGGCGGTGACCTCGCGCATCTTCGCTTCGATCTGCTCCAGGTCTTCGGGGGTAAAGGGCCGGGGCACCTCGAAGTCGTAATAGAAGCCGTCCTCGATCGGAGGACCGAAAGCAATGCCGGCCCGGGGGAAGATCTCCCGCACCGCCGTGGCCAGGACGTGGGCGGTAGAATGGCGGAGGACCTCGAGCGCCGCTGGGTCGCGGTCGGTCAGGATCCCGACCGTTGCATCCTCATCGATGGGGCGAGCCAGATCGCGGATCTGCCCGTCGACCCGGATCGCCAGGGCCGCCCGAGCCAGCCCGGGGCCGATCAGCTGCGCCAGCTCGAATCCGGTGGTTCCTCTGGGGATCTCGCGTGCGCTGCCATCCGGCAACGTGATTCTGACCGCGGCAGCGGGAACCGCAGGGGTCACGGCTCGGCCTCCATCGCGGCAGGCGTCACCAACGGCACCGTCCGCGGAGCAAGTACCAGGAAGAGTCCTACCCCGGCCAGAACCACGAGGCTGAGCAACAGGAGGCGAAGGACCGGAAGCCGGCGCATCAGTTCTCTCGGTTCACGGAGTCGTTGCGACATATTAACTTAACCCGATGCGAGACGCGGTTGTGCCACGACGGTCGGCGGGTGACCTGCTGGCTTGGGCGCTGTGCGGGCTTTCGGCCGGGATCGCGGCCGGTTTCCTGTTGAGCGAGATGCTGGGAACGGGGGGGCATCGCCGGATCGGGAGGCTGATCGGCTACCGGCAGCCAGCCCATGACACTCCGCGGGGACGGCTCGCGTTGATCGGCAAGGTGCGCGATGCGCTCGCCGCGGAGCCCACGCTCGGCGGCCACCCCATCGAGGTACGCTCCCGAGGAGCCCGGGGCCTCGAGCTCCGCGGCTGGGTGGCCAGCCGGCCGGCCCGAACCCTGGCCTTCCGACTGGCTCGAGCGGCATCGGGCGAGCTCGAGGTCGCCAATCGGCTCCTGGTCCGGGGCGAGGACGACCGCGCCGACCTGCCGGCGCCGGGAGATGCCCCGCGCTCGGCATGACCAGAGGCGAGTCGCTTTCTCCCCAATACGATCCCACTGGACTCGAAACCGCACTCTACGAGAAGTGGGAGCGTGAGGGTCTGTTCCGGCCCCGCTCCGATCGCACCGGCCCCGACAGCCCGCCCGACGGACCGCCCGGCCGCCCGTACGTCATCATGATGCCGCCCCCGAATGTCACGGCCGAGCTGCACATGGGGCACGGACTCAATAACGCCATCCAGGATGTGCTGATCCGGTTCGAGCGGATGCGGGGCCGCGACACCCTCTGGGTGCCAGGCACCGACCACGCCGGGATCGCGACCCAGAACGTCGTCGAGAAGCTGCTGGCGAACGAGGGAAAGACCCGGTTCGAGCTGGGCCGGGAGGAGTTCGTGAGCCGGGTCTGGGCCCACGTCAAGGAAACCGGCTCCACGATCCTCGATCAACTTCGGGCCCTCGGGGCCAGCTGCGACTGGCAGCGCGCCTATTTCACGCTCGATGAGGACCTGTCCCGGGCGGTCCGCGAAGTCTTCGTGACCCTGTACGAGAAGGGGCTCATCTATCGCGGGAAGTACATCATCAACTGGTGTCCCCGCTGCCTTACCGCGCTGTCCAACGAGGAAGCCGAAAGGGAAGAAACCGAGGGCAAGCTCTGGCACCTGCGCTACCCCCTGACCGGCGGGCGAGACGAACCTCCCATCGTGGTGGCGACCACCCGCCCGGAGACCATGCTGGGCGACACCGCGGTGGCGGTCCACCCCGAGGATCCCCGCTACCGCGACCTGGTTGGCCGGGACGTCCTGCTCCCGCTCGCCGACCGGGCCATTCCGATCATCGCGGATGCGGCCGTGGACCCCAAGTTTGGTACCGGGGCCGTGAAGGTCACCCCGGCGCATGACCCGCTCGACTTCGAGATCGGACGGCGCCACCAGCTTCCGGCCATCGACGTGATGACCGACCGGGCCGAGATGAGCGACGCCGCCCCGCTAGCCTTTCGCGGGCTCGACCGCCTCGAAGCGCGCCGACGAGTGATTGATGAGCTCACCCGGCTCGGGCTGGTCGAGAAGGTGGAAGCCCACCACAGCGCGGTGGGACGCTGCTACCGCTGCGACACGGTGGTGGAGCCCCGGCTCTCTGACCAATGGTTCGTGAGCATGCGCCCGCTCGCCGAGCCGGCGCTCCAGGCCTACCGGGACGGCAAGGTGCGCTTCCTCCCGGAGCACCGGGGATTGGAATACGCCCTGTGGCTGGAGAACATCCGGGACTGGTGCATCTCCCGGCAACTGTGGTGGGGGCACCGGATCCCGGTCTGGTATTGCGACGGCTGCGGCCAGGTTGCCTCGAGCCGCACCGACCTGACGCAATGCGGGCGTTGCGGCGGGCCGGTTCGCCAGGACCCCGACGTGCTCGACACCTGGTTTTCGTCTCAGCTGGTGCCGTTCTCGAGCTTGGGCTGGCCCGATCACACCCCGGATCTCGAGCGCTTCTATCCCGGGGATGTGCTGGTGACCGCGCCGGAGATTCTCTTCTTCTGGGTGGCCCGGATGATCATGGCCGGCCTCGAATTCAGGGGCGGGGAACCCTTTCACACCGTCTACCTCCACGGCACCGTGCGGGACACCCAGCACCGCAAGATGTCCAAGTCCCTCGGGAACGGGATCGATCCGCTCGACGTGATTGCCCGCTACGGGGCCGACGCGCTGCGCTACACCGTGGTCTCCGGGCTCTCGGTCGGCACCGACCTCATTCTGGACCCGGACGATCTGGAAACATCCTTTGCGCCGGGAAGGAACTTCGCGAACAAGCTCTGGAACCTCGGCCGCTTCATCCTCTCGAACGGGGAGGCTCGGGTCCGGCCGTTGGCGGGTGATCATCCCGACGTGGTCCGGCGGAGCGAGCTCACCCTGGTCGACCGGTGGATCATCGCCCGATGCGAGGAGACGGTCCGGGAAGCCACGGCGGCTTGTGAGCGATTCCGCCTGAACGACGCTTCCCTGGCCGTGCACCGGTTCCTGTGGAGCGATCTGGCCGATTGGTACCTGGAGGCGATCAAGCCGCGGCTCTATGGGGAGCTGCCCGGAGGGGAGGTCGCCCGGGCGGTGGTGACCCGGGTCTTCGACGTGGCGCTGCGCCTGCTGCATCCGATCATGCCGTTCATCACCGAAACCCTGTGGCAGGCGCTCCGGCAGCCCGGACCCGGCGGCGGCGAATCCATCATGACCGCTCCCTGGCCGGAGAGCGACCGGCGGGCGGCTGACCCCGAAGCGCTTCGGCGTTTTGCCGCGCTGCAGGAT
>DATECI010000211.1:0-5604 GCA_035286985.1 Gemmatimonadales bacterium | reverse complement strand
CACCAGCAGGAGCTTGGCGCGTCCGTCGCAGAAGTCGGCCAGCGCGGCGGCATGCAGGTCCGCACCATCCACCGCGACCACCAGAGGGGGCGCGAATCGGCGCTCGGCGGAGTTCCAGTCCCGGAAGGCGAGCGGGCCGAGCAGTCGATCGTGCTGGTCCGGGGTGTAGCGCCCGCCCCGAACCAGCTCCGCCACCATCACCGCCCCGAAGGCCCGGCCCGCCTCCGCAAGGGCGGTGGCGACCACCGAACCGAGGGAGCCGCCCGAAGGCACCTCCGCGAAGAAGAGGGCCTCGTCCCGGCCACTCACCTGCTGGAGAATCTCGATCGCCCGCTCGATGGCGTGGAGCGGCGCGGGCTCCGGCGGAGCGGGGGGACTGCTGAGTGCGGCAAACGCCTCGGGCCGCACCCGGCCCGCGGCGAACGCCCCCAGTTCGGCGGCTCCCTGCGCCGCCCGGGCCGGAGCGTCCGCCGCCGCGTGGCTCAGCCACGACTCCGCTTGGGCCAGCGCGCCCCGGACGGCAGTGCGGAATTCCGCAATCGGTCGGGCCAGGGCGTCGAGTGCCTGGCGCACCCGGGGATCGTCAGACGGCATAGCGAGTCAATTCGGCTTCGAGCAGGGCCACCCGCTCTTCGGCGGTCCGGGGCGGGACCCGGCGAATCTCCTCGTAGCAGAGCCGGGAAGGATCCCGGAAGAACACCCCGAGGTGAACCCGATCGGTGGTGTCGGCAAGCCGCCGAGCGGCGTCGAGGTCGCGCGGGTTATGCCGGATCTGGGCCTGGTACAGGCGCTCGAGCTCCGGCACCACGACACCCTCCTCGTGGACCAGCAGCACGATCCGGGTCGGATCGTGGATCGCCTCCTGGAACAGCTCCGGGGTGTACACCGGGCAGCGCTGCAGAATACGGACGAAGGAGAACCCTTGATGGTGGTAGGCCGCCCGCAGCACGGCATACAGATGGGCTGGTATCCACTCCGCCGTCTGCGCCACGAAGGAGGCGTTGGTCACCCCGAGGGAAGCCGAGAGCGGATTGAGCGCGGGGAGGTAGCTCCCCTGCGGCTGGGTGTTGCTGGGCCAGCCCTGCGGAGTCGTGGGGCTGGTCTGATTCTTGGTCAGCCCGTAGATCCCGTTGTCCAGCATCAGCACCGTGAGGTTCGCGTTGTACCGGATCGCGTGGATCCAGTGTCCGGCGCCGATCGAGGTGCAGTCTCCATCTCCCATCACCACGAACACGGTCAGGTCGGGGCGATGCAGTCGGATTCCCGTGGCCACCGGAAGGGCCCGGCCGTGGATCCCGTGAAAGCCGTAGGTGCTCAGGTAGTGCGGGAAGCGGCTGGAACAACCGATCCCCGACACGAACACCGTCTGTTCCGGCACTAGCTGCTCCGCGGCGAGCAGGCGCTGCACCGCCGTGAGCACCGAATGGTCGCCGCACCCGGGGCACCAGCGGGCCCGGGCTCCTTCGTAATCACTCAGGCTGTAGTCCTGGTCCTCGCTGGCATCTCCGCAGCCCAGCACCGCGCAGGTGAGCGGATTCACGGTTTCCCTTCCCCCTCCCGGCTCAGCCGCTCGCGTATCGCGCCGAGAATGTCTCCGGGGCGGAGCGGCTCGCCCGGCACCCGAGTCCAGCAGTCCACATCCACCAGGGTGGCGGCCCGGAGCAGCAAGGCCAGCTGGCCCCGGCGGCGGTTCTCCTCGGTGATGTAGGGCGCGTCCGGCTCGTCACTGTAGTTGATCTCCACCGTCATGACTCGGCCGAACCGCTCGAAGATCGGCTGGAGCCCAGCCTCGAGCGGGGAGAGAAAACGGAGGTGGAGTGACGACACCTGGAGCCCCTCCCGCCGGGCCCGGTCCACCGCCTCCTCGATAGCCCCTTTGGTGCTGCCCCACCCCACCACCAGGAGATCCCCGCTCTCGCTCCCGTATACCGGCGGCGGTACCAACATGCGCTGGAGCACCGCCAGCTTCCGGCTGCGCATCGCCGACCCTCGCTGATGCACCCCCGCGCTGTAGGCGACCCGGCTCCCCTCGTCGTGGGAGAGTCCGGTCAGCGTATGCATGCCCCCCGGCCGCCCGGGCAGGATGCGCGGCGAGAGTCCGGTCTGACTCGACCAGGCGTAGGGAGCCTGGCCCTCCGGGACCGGGGCCAGATCGGGCGGCTCCGCCTGCCACCGCACATCGAGACTGGGACGGGGGAAGGGAGAGACCCCCGTGGCGAGATTGGCATCGGAGAGCACTATGACCGCCGTGCGAAAGGCCTCCGCGAGGCGGCGGGCCGTCACCATGACATGAAAGCACTCCTCGATCGTGGCGGGGGCAAGCACGATGTGCGGGGAATCCCCCGGCTGCCCGAAGAGGGCGGCCAGGAGGTCCGATTGCTCGACCTTGGTGGGAAGGCCGGTACTGGGGCCGCCGCGCTGCACGTCCACCACCACCAGTGGGATCTCGGACATCACGGCGAGTCCCACGAATTCGGTCTTCAGGGCCAGGCCGGGGCCCGAGGTGATCGTGAAGGCGACCTTGCCCGCCCAGGAGGCGCCGATGGCCACTCCCGCCGCGGCGATCTCGTCCTCCGCCTGGTGCACGATGCCGCCGAACCGCTCAAAGACCTCCCCCAGATAGTGCGACGCAGAGGTTGCCGGCGTGATCGGGTACATCGCGCAGAGCTCCATCCCCGCGGCAATCGCTCCCATCCCCAATGCTTCGTTCCCGTTCATGACGACCAGCGCCTGCTTGGCGGGAACCGGCGGGACGTGCACCCGCAGGTCGAGCTGAGCCTCGGCCCAGGCGTGCCCCAGCTCCATCAACGCGACGTTCTGGCGGAAGACCTCCTCGCTCTTCTTCCGAAAGGCATGCCCGATCTGCTCCCGCACCAGGTCGAGGTCCCGCCCGTAGATCCTGGCCAGCATGCCGAGGACGAACATGTTCTTCCCCTTGCGGGGAGTCTCGGTAATGGTGAGGCACTGCTCTTCCATCGGCACCGGGATGATGCGGTAGGACCGGGTGGCAAGCTCGGCCATCGCCGCCAGCCACTCGGCCCGAATGTCGGGGTCGTCCGAGGTGGCCCACTTGTCTTCGATCAAAACGACCGCGTCGGGAGCGAGCGCCTCCAGCCGATGTCGGGAAAGCACCACCTGCTCGTTGAACCCGACGACCAGATTGGTGGCGTCACCCCAATTGGTGACCTGGCCACTCCCGATCCGGATCCGATTGCCGCTGGCACCTTCGGGCAGCCGAGGGGGCGGCTGGATTTCGGCGGGGATGATCTCCACCGTCCAGACCCCGTTTCCCATCCGGGCCGAAACGTGGCCGAATATCTGGCCACATTTCTGGGCGCCCTCCCCGGGGTCCGAGACGACCTCGACCGTATGCTCGACAGTATGCTTGATTCGGAGCCCTGCCGGGGGCGCTGCAGGCGACATTACGGTCGCAACGCCCCCGGCCGCCTGGGCCGATTGGGGATCTTCCACGATGGCACCTCCGTCCTCGGAAGGATGGACCCGGAAGAAGGAGCCAAAGCGGAATTCTGTATGAAGACATCTTCAACTCGGGCGGCTGCCCGCTCTCAGAATGAGCAGTCCCAGAGACTTATCTTGTAAGGCAGCTTCACGGTCACCGGCCCTGGCCCCCTTCATGCGCTTCACGACCTACTCCAAGCTCGTCCCCGGCCTCGCCGACGCCGTCAACCTCCAGGCGCTGCTCGACCAGCTGGGCGATTTCCTGCTCCAGTCGGGCTTTGCCTGCTCGCCCGGCGACTGGCCTTACTGGGCCGAGCCGGCCGAAGGGGGCGACCGTTCCCTCGACGCGCTCCGGGACGCGATCCTCCGCGCCCTCATGGAATCCGGCCAGCTCACTCCCGAGATGCTCAGGTTCCTGCGGGGAGAATCGAGCGGCGATCCGGCCCGGGACCAGGAGCTCCAGCAACAGGTTGGCGAGCTCATCGACCGGATCATCCAGCGGCTTGCCGAGGAAGGGTATCTCAAGGTTCAGGAAACTCCCCAGGTTCCGGAGAGCTATTCCCCGGTCCTCGGCCCCGGGGGCCAGGCCGAGCGCGCCGCCCAGCAGGTCCAGTTCGGCCTCACCGAAAAAGGTATGGACTTTCTCGGCTACAAGACCCTCAAGAACCTGCTCGGCAGCATCGGGAAATCCAGCCTGGGAGCGCACGAAACCCCCCACCTGGCCACCGGAGTCGAGGTGGAGGGGTCGAGCAAGCCGTACGAGTTTGGCGACGTGCTCAACCTCGACGTGCCCGCCACCTTGGGCAGCGCCATTGCCCGGGAAGGGATCCGGCTCCCGCTCGACCTCGACTACCGCGACCTCCAGGTCCACCAGGCCGAGTACCGCTCATCGGCGGCCACCGTCCTGATGCTCGACTGCTCCCATTCGATGATCCTGTACGGCGAGGACCGCTTCACCCCGGCCAAGAAGGTCGCGCTGGCGCTCACCCATCTGATCCGGACCCAGTACCCCGGCGATTCCCTCCGGGTGGTTCTCTTTCACGATTCGGCCGAGGAGATCCCGCTCCCGGCCCTCGCCACCGCCCAGGTCGGGCCCTACCACACCAACACCGCCGAAGGCTTCAAGCTCGCCCGCCGGATTCTGTCCGGCCAGAAGAAGGACATGAAGCAGGTGATCATGATCACCGACGGCAAGCCGTCGGCCATGACCCTCCCCAGTGGTCAGGTGTACATCAACTCGGCCGGGCTCGACCCCCGCATCCTGAAGGCGACCTACCACGAGGTCGGCCTCTGCCGCCGGAGCGGGATCATGATCAACACCTTCATGCTGGCGCGCGACCCGGCCCTGGTGCAGTTCGTGATGCGGGTGGCGGAGATCTGCCGGGGGAAGGCCTACTTCACCAATACTATGACGCTGGGCCAGTTCATCCTGATAGACTTCCTGAAGCGGCGGACGACGCGGGTGTAGCCCTTCTTAGTGGTAGTTTTGAACTGGCTGGGCGGCGGCGCGAACCGCATCAGCGCGATCCCCCCTCCGCGCGAGGGGCGACCCCGAGCGCCAGCAGGCCGCCGATGAGGATGTAGCCGAAGTAGAGATAGAAGAAACTGCCATCGCCGAGCAGGAGGGCCCCTGTACCGAAGCCGACAAGCGCAGCTGCAACGATCCAGACTGTCGCCGGCGCGACGGGCTGCCTCCGCCAGCACGCGAGGCCGGCGACGAGGGCGAGGAGGCCGAAGGCGAGCAACGACACACTGCCTAACTGCCACCCGGCGCTGAGAACACCCATCAGCCCGGCTTTCGCCGGCAGAGCCTCCAGGGCCTCACGCACGAATGTCCAGCCCATCACCGCGTGGGCGCCGGCGCCCAGGATGAGCAGCGTTGCGGCAAGGAGGAGCGCGAAGGCACGGGAGCGATCAATCATCGGAGAGGGGGGAGAAAGAGGGTGAGAGATGGGCGGGGCGAAGGGTTCAACCGGCACTCAGGAATCCGCAGGGGCACAGGTCGACGCACTTGCCGCACGCCTGGCATCGATCCAAGCACAGGGCAAAGTATCTGCCTGGCGTGACCAGTTCGAGCCGGATGAGTCCCTCGGCATTGCAATACATGAAACATTGCTCGCACCCGAAGCAGAGCCCGCAGGAGAA
>DATECI010000210.1:0-6624 GCA_035286985.1 Gemmatimonadales bacterium | reverse complement strand
GGGGGAGAAATCCGCCGCCCGGGAGCGGCTCCGCTCGGGAGCAAGCCGGATCATCATCGGCACCCATGCCTTGATGCAGGAACCGGTTGCGTTCCAGCGGCTCGGGCTGGTGGTGATCGACGAGCAACACCGTTTCGGGGTGGAGCAGCGGGCGGCCCTGATCGGGAAGGGAAGTGCCCCGGACGTGCTCCTCCTTTCGGCCACTCCGATTCCCCGCTCGCTGGCCCTAACCCGCTATGGCGACCTGGACGTTTCGGTGCTGCGGGAAAAGCCTCCCGGGCGGGGCCAGGTCCGGAGCGCGGTACGGACCGGGCGCCAGCGCGATGGGGTGCTGGGCTTCGTCGAACAGCAATGCCGGGCCGGCCGGCAGGCCTATGTCGTGCTGCCCGTGATCGAGGAGACCGAAAAGGCCGATCTACGGGCCGCCACCACCATGGCCGAGGCACTCCGGACCCGGTGGCCGGACCTGGAGATCGGCCTGGTCCACGGGCGACTCAAGCCCGAGGAACGGGATCGGGTAATGGAGGCGTTCCGGGCGGGGCAGGTTCAGGTGCTGGTGGCCACCACGGTTATCGAGGTCGGCATCGATGTTCCCAACGCCACCGTCATGGTCGTCGAGCACCCGGAGCGATTCGGATTGGCCCAGCTGCACCAGCTTCGGGGGCGGATCGGGCGGGGCGCGGCGGAAAGTCACTGCATCCTGATAGCTCAACGGGAATCGGATCGGCTGCGGACCTTTGCCGCCACCGAAGACGGATTCCGGATTGCCGAGCTCGATCTGGAGGAGCGGCGCCAGGGAGATCTGCTGGGCGAACGGCAATCGGGGGTGGCCGACATCCGGGTCGCGCGCTTTCCCGACGATACCGACCTGCTCACCGTGGCCCGGGAAATGGCCGGCGAGGTACTCGAGCGGGATCCCGGCCTGGAGCGGCCGAGTCACGCCGCCCTGAAGCGCCGGGCCCTGCTTCGGTATCCCAAGGCCGAGGCATTGTTCCGGGTCGGATGAGCGAGAATCCCGCGGCGGGTCCACCCAATCCGCGCCGGAGATTCTCCGGCTCAGGAAACCGCAGCGGCCACTCGGGCGGGCTCGTCGTGGGTGCGGAACTCGAAGTGGGCGGCCTGCACGGTCTCGTAGTCGCGAACGGTCTTGAGCCGGGTAATCCGGCGGCCAAACATGTCGATGCGGCGGACCGTGACTCCGGGGAAGATCGGAGCGACCTCGTACCAGACCCCGTGCTCGAGACGGGGATACCGCAGGGTGAACTCGGGTTTGAGACGGGCTTCCATGTTGGGCATGAAGGTTTCCTTGGGGTGGTAGGAGGTACGTCCCTATTATCGGTGCGGCCAAAGTCCCCCGCAAGATTTAGAAAGACGACACCGTTCGGTTCCTGGGCAGCGATGAGACGAATACGGCGATTCTTTGCATCTTGGGGCCCCGGTGTGTGGCCGGAGCGGCCGATAACGACCCTTTCGGGGCGGCCGCGGCATCCTCTGGGGGTGGGCGTGCCGTTCTTGCGGGGCGTAGCAGCCGCCGCTACAATCCCGCGCGCGATGGTCGGGCGGTGCAGCGCTGGGGCGAAAGGACGATGAGCGGGCTTCCTCTGGACGGACCCTCGGGCGAATGACGGCGGCATACATCAACGAGCTCGGACCCCACGTTGGGGCGACGGTGACGGTCCGCGGGTGGGTCGTCACGACCCGGTCCAGCGGCAAGATCGCGTTTCTCGTGGTGCGCGATGGCACCGGATACCTCCAGGCGGTGTTCGCCCGCGGGGACGTCCCCGACGAGGTGTGGGAGGGCTTTGCTGGGCTCACCCACGAGACGTCGATCGCCGTCAGCGGGGTAGTCCGGGCCGACCCCCGCGCCCCGGGTGGATACGAGCTCAGCGCCAGCCGCCTCGAAATCCTGGGACCGGCCGTCGACTTTCCCATCACGCCCAAGGAGCACGGGACCCAGTTCCTCTTCGAACATCGCCATCTCTGGCTGCGGAGCCGCCGGCAGGTCGCCATCGCCAAAGTGCGCCATGCCGTGATCCAGGCCATTCACGACTTCTTCGATCAGCGCGGGTTCACCCATGTGGATACGCCGATCCTCACCGGCTCGATCGGCGAGGAAGCGGGGACCCTCTTTGCGACCGACTACTTCGATCTGGGCAAGGCCTACCTGGCCCAAACCGGCCAACTCTACGTCGAGGCGGCCGCCGCCGCACTCGGCAAGGTGTACTGCTTCGGCCCTACGTTCCGGGCCGAGAAGTCCAAGACCCGCCGCCACCTCACCGAATTCTGGATGGTGGAGCCGGAAGTGGCGTTCAACGATTCCGATGCCAACATGCGGCTCCAGGAAGACTTCGTGAGCTTTCTGGTGGCCCGGGCACTCGAGCGGTGCGGAGAGCCGCTCCAGGAGCTCGAGCGCGACACCGCCCGGCTGGAGAAGGTGAAGCCGCCGTTCGACCGGATCAGCTACACCGAAGCGATTCCCCGGCTCAAGGCGCTGGGGTCCGACATTCACTGGGGTATGGATCTCGGTGGCGATGATGAGACTCTGCTGTCGAAGGATGCCGAGAAGCCGGTGTTCGTCCACGACTACCCCAAGGGGGTCAAGGCCTTCTACATGAAGGAGAATCCGGCCGACCCGCGCACCGTGCTCAACAACGACTGCCTGGCCCCGGAGGGATACGGCGAGATCATCGGCGGCTCGCAGCGGGAGGACGACCACGACCGGCTGCTCCAGCGGATTCAGGCCCAAGGGCTCAATCCGGAGGCCTACCGGTGGTACCTCGACCTGCGCAAGTACGGCACCTTCGTGCACTCCGGCTTCGGGCTCGGCCTGGAACGAACCGTGGCCTGGATCTGCGGGATTCCGCACATCCGGGAGGCGATCGCGTTCCCCAGACAGATCCATCGCTTATATCCGTGACGCGTCGCCCAGCGATCAGCTATCAGCTATCGGCTATCAGCTACTGCCTGATGGTGGGCCTGGTTTTGCCGGTCGGGGCCGGGGCCCAAGCGACGCGGCCGGTTCCCCGGATCGAGCTGCGCCCGGGACTCGTCATAACCCGCTCCGCGCGGGTCGTTCCCGGGAACTATCGGCTTCCCGCTCCTGCCTCGCTGGATTCCGCCGCGGTCACGGTGCGGGGCGACAATATCGTGGTCGACCTCGCTGGCGTCGTTCTCCAGGGAGCCGATCCCTCAGCCGAGCCGGATCAGGCGGCGGGGGTCGCGATCCGGATCGAAGGGGGCCGCAACGTCCGGCTCACCGGGGCGCGGATCCGCGGCTACCAGATCGGCATCCTCGCCGTGGGGACCTGGGGCCTCGTCCTGCAGCACATCGATGCCGGCTACAACTGGAAGCCCCGGTTGTACAGCGGGGTCGAGCACGAGAGCCTGGCTGACTGGCTCTCCTTCCACCAGAACGAAAAGCGGGAGTGGCTGCGGTATGGGGCCGGGTTCTATCTGGAAGATGTCGTGGGCGGAGAAGTCCGCGGCAACCAGGTTACCCAGGGGATGAACGGCCTGCTCCTGGTCCGGAGCGATTCCCTTCGCATTCAGGACAACACTTTTTCCTTCAATTCGGGCCTCGGGATCGGGCTCTACCGCTCCCGCAACAACGTCATCGTGCGCAACCGCCTGGATTACAACGTGCGGGGCTACAGCCAGGGGTTCTATCGCCGGGGGCAGGATTCGGCGGACTTGCTGCTCTACGAGCAAAGCAGCGGGAATCTGGTGGCCTGGAACTCGGCGACGCATGGGGGCGATGGCCTGTTTCTCTGGGCCGGACAGAGCACCATGGATACCGGCAAGGGCGGCGCGAACGACAATGTGTTCTACGCCAACGATTTCAGCTTTGCCCCGGCCAACGCCATGGAAGCCACGTTCAGCCGGAACAGCTTCATCGCGAATCGGGCCGCCGGGAGCGACTATGGGCTCTGGGGCGGATACAGCTTCGAATCCCGCGTGGTCGGCAATTGCTTTCTGGGAAACCGGGTCGGGATCGCCATCGAGCATGGCCAGGACAACTCGATCGTGGGGAACCGGTTCGTCGGCGACACCACGGCGATCAGCCTCTGGGCCAACCCCATCGAACCCTCGGATTGGGGCTATCCCAAGCAGCGCGACACGAGCAGCCGGGATTATCAGGTCCAGGGAAACGAGTTTGTGGGCAACCGAGTCGGGATTCGAGCGGCGAGCACGGCTCGGCTCGCCTTGCGGGACAACCGGTTTACCGGAGTCGATTCGGTCGCGGTCCTCCGGGATACCGCCGCATACCGATTCGAGCTCAACCCCATCGAGCCGGGCCCGCGCCGAGCGAGCTCCTGCGTACCGCCGCAGCCGATCCTGTCCGACTCGCTGCGCCGGTCACTCGAGCTTCTCGGCGGCCCTACCCGGGTTCCCGATTCGCCGGCCGCCCGGCTCGACCGCTCCGCGATCATCGTAGACGAATGGGGGCCGTTCGATTGGCGCTCGCCGAAGCTCTGGCCGATCGACAGCACGCGGGCAGTCCCGCTGCGGCTTCGGACCGTCGGGCCCTCGGGCACCTGGCGAGTGGCGAGTCGGGTCGGTCTTGCGGCAATCTCCCGGAGCACCGGCCGGATCGGGGATACCATCACCGTCGTTCCGGCGGGCGGCGGGACCGACTGGAAGCTCGACCTGGAGTACCGCGGGGGATCGACGGTCTCTCCGCGCGGAGAACGCCGCGGGGCCGGGAGCCGGACTCGGTTCGGCTATGAGCGGTTCGAGCCAGCGTTGGAGTGGAGCGCGCGCTTTTACGCCTGGAACGACAGCACCGACGTCCGCCAGGATCCCCAGGCGTTCGCGGCCCTCGTTCGGGCCACTCCCCTCCTCATCCGCCGGCTCCCCCGGCTGGATTTCCAGTGGTATCGCCCCCTGCTGCCGGAGCTTCCGCGGGAGCGCTGGGCGCTCGAAGCGAGTGCGACGGTGACCCTGCCGCCGGGCAGCTATCGGATTCGCACGATCAGCGATGATGGCGTTCGGGTCTGGGTGGACGGCGCCCTGGTCGTCGACCGTTGGACGGTGCACGAATCCACCGTGGATTCGGCCCCGCTGAGCGGTGGCCGCCACGGGCTCCGGGTGCAGTATTTCCAGGATGGCGGCTGGACCGAGCTTCGGGTCGAGATCCTGCGGTCCTAGCGCCTGGCGCGATTAACCCGCCGCCTTCGCCTCTTCCCAGAGCCGGTCCAGGGCCTCGAGTCCGGCCGTGGAGACCTCGACGCCGCGCTCGGCGGCCAGCCGCTCAACGGTCCCGAAGCGGCTCCGAAATCGGTCGTTGGCCCGCTGGAGGGCGGGACCGGGAGAAACCCCGAGCTTGCGAGCCAGGTTGACCACGGCGAACAGCAGGTCCCCGCACTCGTGGTCCAGCCGGCCCGGATTCCGCTCGGCTTCCACCTCCCCCAACTCCTCCCGCACCTTGGCCGCCGGTCCGCCGGCGTCCGGCCAGTCGAAGCCGACCGCGGCGGCCCGCTCCTGGAGCCGGTAGGCCATCAACAGCTCAGGGAGAGTGGGAGGCAGGCCATCGAGTAGATGAGTCCCGGGTTCCCGCCGCTTCAAGGTCTCCCACTCCTCTGCCGCTCCCAGATCGAACAGGTGGGGATGCCGCCGCTGCATCTTGGCTTCGAGCAAGTCTGCGGCCTGGTCGGCAGTGAACTCGGCTCGCTCCTCGGCGAGAACGAGTTGCCAAGCGAGGTGAAGCAGCAAGTCCGCCACTTCGGCCCGAATCGCGTCGGGATCGGCGCTCCCGATGGCGTGATCGAGCTCGTGAACTTCTTCGATGAGGTAGGGCCGCAGAGTTTCCCGGGTCTGGACCCGATCCCAGGAGCACCGACTGCGAAGATCGCGCACCATCGCCATTGCGCGCCCCAGCGCTGAATTGTCTTGCATTGAGCCTCCCGGCCCGATAAGCTACCCGCTCCTGTGAGCAAATTAATTCCCCAATCACCCGAGCGGGCGTGGCTCGACGTGGACCTGGCCGCGCTGCTTCGCAATGCCCGGCGCTTCCGGGAGCTGGTCGGGAGTCCGTTATTGCCGATGGTGAAGGCGAACGGCTACGGGCTCGGGGCGGTGCCGGTGACGCAGGCACTCGAAGCGATCGACCCGTGGGGCTACGGCGTGGCGACGGTCGACGAAGGGGCCGAACTGCGCGCCGCGGGCATCAGCCGCCCGATCATCGTGTTCACGCCGCTCCCGGCCGATCCCGCCGCCGTCGCCGCCCTCCGGGCTTATGAGCTTCGCCCGGTTATAGGCGATCGCGCGGCCCTCGCTGCGTGGCTCGCGGGGGAAGAGAGGGGTGGTCCGTTTCACGTCGAGATCGATACCGGCCTGAGCCGTTCGGGGTTTGTGTGGCATGATCAAGCGGGCCTTGCGGCCCTGCGGACTCGCCTGAACGAAGCCCCGGCCTGGGAAGGAGTCTTCACTCACTTCCATTCCGCGGATCTCGAGCCGGCCAGCGTCACGATCCAGCGCGAACGCTTCGACTTGGTGCTGGCCAGCCTGCCGCGGCGCCCCCGGCTGGTTCACTTTGCGAGTAGTGCGGCGCTGCGGTGGGGGCCCGGCTGGGGCGGCGACCTGGTCCGCCCCGGCATCTTCCTCTACGGTGGCCGGGCCGGCGGG
>DATECI010000209.1:0-5792 GCA_035286985.1 Gemmatimonadales bacterium | reverse complement strand
TTGCCGTGAGTACCAGCACCAGCCATTTGACCCCCAGGGAGAGCAACCGCGCCGATCCGAGCTGAAGATTCACCGCGCCGATCAGCACTCCCCGCGCCAGGAACCGGGCCAGCACCCCGCCGGCCAGGAGCAAGAGCACCGCGACGAAGACATGGGGGACATAGCCCATCATCCGCTCCGCGATCGTGGACATCAGGGTCGGGTCGAGCGCCGCCAGCCCCACCAGGATACCGACCAGAAGCGACACCCAGCGCACCAAGCGCACCACCAGGCGGGTCGGGCTGCGTCCCGGCGACCACTCCGCCAGGGTATCCAGACCAAGCCGTTCCATGCTCTGATCGAACCGCACCCAGCGCAGGATCTGCGACACGGTCGCGGCGAGCAGCCAGCCCACCAGGCTCGCGACCAGGACGGACACCAGCAGCGCCAGCATTCCCGGGATGATGCCTGCCAGAGCCGTCAGCACCCGGGTAAGCGATTGACTCAGGGCGGCGTTCACCTGTTCCCACATCGGGCCCTCCTCCCTGCGGTCGCTGGGGTTACGGGTTGAAGCGGTCCGGCCACCGCCACCGGGAAATCAAGTATGGCTTCTCGGACTCGTATCGCAAGCACAACTCCTCGATCCGGGGCTCGGTTCGCGCCGGATCCGCGTCACCCAGTTCCCCCGCGAAGGAGCCGAGCCATCCCAGGTACAGCGGCACGAAAGCGGCGAGCAAATGGTCCCGGTTCATAACCCGGAAATGATGGGCCAGTGCGAAGTCGTAGACCGTGCGGGCCCACAGCGTGTCGGGAAACCGGAACTCCTGATCGGTTCGCTGAGCCAGCTTCGCCAGCTCGAGCAGCGCCGCCGGGGACAGCACCAGCCGCCAGACCTCCTGCAGGTTCCGCTGGCCGAGCCGGTAGGACTCGAGGGCGCGCGGGACGTCCACCCCGACGGGTTTCGGTTCGCCCGACGGAAGTGCCCCGCCGCCGCAAACCGGCACGGGCGCCGCCCCGCGAACCTTCTGCCAGGCGGCCACGTGCCGCTCCATTTCCAGAAAAAGCGCACCCAGGATCCGGGGAAGCACCAAACCCAGGTCGGAGCCGCCTTCGGCTCCGGTAGTGTCCTTGGCCCCCAGAAGCGCCTGGCAGATCCTGAAGTCGCCGGTGACCGCGCGGGTCACCAGCCAGGCTTCGCTGCCCACCCGGGAAAGCTCCGCGGGCCATTCCCCGGCCTCGAGCAGGGCGGAAATGAATCGGCCCGAGCAGGCGAAGTCGGTGGCCAGCGGAAACCGAAGCCCTTTGCCGTAGAGCGCTCGCTGGAGGGGGAATGCGATCCCGCTGGTGATGGTACCGTCGAGGGGGTGCCGCAGGTAACAGGGAGCGACAAAATCCATCTGGTCGGCCAGGACCGGCCGGGCCAGCCGCTCGATCCACCCCGAAGGAAGGCTCCCCGCCTCGGCGTCGAGCACCGCGCATCCGGTCCCCAGCTTTCCCACCTCCCCCAGGATGGCCCGCAGCGCGGCAGGGCGGACCAGTCCGGTACCGGGGCGAGCGAGCTGGTCGAGTGCAAAGCTCACCTGGATCAGCAGCCCCGTCGACGCCTCCCGGGCCCGCTCGAGCGTCCCGTCCTGGGAGCCGCCGTCGGCATGGATGACCACCACCGGCCGGCCCGGCAAGGCCGCGGCCAGTCCGCCCTCGACTGCCTGGAGCAGCGCTCCGACGGTCTGGGCCTGGTTGTACGTCGCCACGCCCACCGCGAAGGCCGCCGGTTCCCCGGCCTCCGGCCCGACTCCTGGGTTCCCTGCTTCGGTGTGCGCCATGTCGCCTCCGGCGCGTGTACTTTAGTGACGCGAACCGCCCAACGGGAGCCTGACGCGCATGCGACGTACCGGAAGCGCCACCGATCCGCTGTGGTACCAGGACGCGGTGATCTACGAGCTCCATGTGCGCGGCTTCGCCGATGCGAACCAGGACGGGATCGGGGATTTTCGCGGGTTGATCGAGAAGCTCGATTACCTCCAGGACCTCGGCATCACCTGTATCTGGCTCCTGCCGTTCTTCCCTTCTCCCCTCAAGGACGACGGGTACGACATCGCCGACTACACTGCGGTCCATCCCGCGTATGGCACGCTGGATGACTTCCGCGATTTCCTGAATGGGGCCCATGCCCGGGGCATCCAGGTGTTGATCGAGCTGGTGATCAATCACACCTCCGATCAGCATCCCTGGTTTCAGGCGGCCCGCACCGCACCGCCCGGCTCGCCGCAGCGCGAGTTCTACGTCTGGAGTGACAGCGACACCCGGTATGCCGGGGCCCGAATCATCTTCACCGACACCGAGAAGTCCAACTGGACCTGGGATTCCGAGGCGCGGGCCTACTACTGGCACCGGTTCTTCTCCCACCAACCTGATCTCAACTACGACAATCCCGCCGTGCTCGAGGAAATCATCCGGGTGATGCGCTTCTGGCTCGACCTCGGCGTCGATGGGCTCCGCCTGGATGCCATCCCGTATCTGGTGGAGCGGGAGGGCACCTCCTGCGAGAACCTCCCCGAGGCCCACACCATCATCAAGCGGCTCCGCGCCGCGCTCGACGAGCAGCACGCCAACCGGATGATCCTGGCCGAGGCCAACCAGCTCCCCCGCGACGTGCTGGCCTACTTTGGGGACGGCGATGAATGCCACATGGCATTCCACTTTCCGCTCATGCCGCGCCTGTTCATGGCCCTGCGGCTCGAGGACCGCCAGCCGGTCACCGAGATCCTGGCCGAAACCCCTCCCCTTCCGGCCGGCTGCCAGTGGGGCCTGTTCCTGCGGAACCACGACGAGCTCACCCTGGAGATGGTCACCGACGACGAGCGGGCCTACCTGTACCTCGCTTACGGCACCGACCCCCGGATGCGGGTGAATGTCGGGATTCGGCGGCGGCTCGCTCCGCTGCTCGAAAACAACCGACGCCGGATCGAGCTGCTCAACAGCATCCTCTTCTCCTTCCCCGGCACGCCGATCCTCTACTACGGCGACGAAATCGGCATGGGCGACAACATCTACCTGGGCGATCGGAATGGGGTGCGGACCCCGATGCAGTGGAGCGCCGATCGGAACGGGGGGTTCTCCCGGGTGAATCCGTCCCGGCTGTACAGCCCGGTAATCATGGATCCAGTGTACGGCTACGAGGCCGTCAACGTCGAGTCCCAGCAGGGCGATCCGTCCAGCCTGCTCAACTGGACCAAGCACATGATTGCCCTGCGCAAGCTGTTCCAGGTATTCGGGCGGGGCTCGATCGAGTTCCTCCACCCCGCCAACCGGAAGATCCTCGCCTACCGGCGCACGAATGGAGCCGAGCAGATCCTCTGTGTCGCCAACCTCTCTCGCTTCGCCCAGCCCTTCGAGCTCGACCTGGCTCCGCTGGCGGGCATGACTCCGATCGAAATGCTGGGCTACGGGGAATTCCCCCGGATCGGCCGCACGCCCTATCCGCTGACCCTCGGGCCCTATGGCTTTCTGTGGTTCGAGCTCCACGGCAAGCCCGAGATGGTTGGGGCCGTCCCCCACCGGGCCGAGGCCGTGCCGGTGCTCGCGGCCGAGGTGGCGGCCGGGTGGATGGCCCTCTTCAACGCGCCTAATACGGCGCTGCTCGAGCAGACGATTCTTCCCAACTACCTCCCCCGCCAGCGCTGGTTTGGCGCGAAGTCCCGGCCCATTCAGCGCTGCCAGGTGGAGGATCGGCTTCCCCTGGACGAGCAGTCGGGGGTGCTCCTGGTTGCCGTGCACCTCGACAACGATGATCGCGACACCTATGTCCTGCCGCTCGCGCTGGCGGCCGGCGAGGAAGCCGACCGAGTCCGGGAAACCCGGCCGGGGGCGGTGCTCTGCGCGCTCGACCATGGGGCCGGTATCCTCTACGAGGCTCTGGCGCGCGACGCCACCTGCCGGAGGCTCTACGAGCTGGTGCACGGAGGGGAGATCCGGGGCGCGCGGGGTACCTTGCACGGCATGCCGGGCCGGCCCCTCCAGGCGGCGCCCGAAAACGGATCGGCATTCGCCATAACCCGCCTGGAAGGGGACTGGAGCAACAGCTCGACCATCCTGGGAGACCAGTTCATTCTCAAGCTCTACCGCCGGCTTGCCGAAGGGCCCCAGCCCGACTGCGAGCTGACCCGGTATCTCACCGAGGAGCTGGCGTTCCCGGGCGTCCCCGCCTACGCCGGACAGCTCGACTACCGCAGCGGCGAGAGACCCTCGGCGACGATCGCGCTGCTCTCGCGGTTCGTGCCCGACCAGGTAGATGCCTGGCGCTGGATGCAGGAGGAACTGGGCCGCTTCTACGAGCGGGCCCTTACCCGCCCGGCCCCGCCGGCCTTTCCCGGGTCACACCTTGCCGGGTTAGGAGCCTGGTTCCGGATCAGCGAGACCGGTTTGACCGACGAGCTCGACGAGCTCCTGGGCATCTCCGACGAGGCCGCCGCCGGGCTGGGCCGCCGCACCGCGGAGCTGCATTTGGCGCTGGCCCGGCCCACCGCCGATCCGGCGTTCTCCCCCGAGCCCATGACCCGGGACGATGTGCGCGAACTGGCCGCCCAGATCCGCCAGAGCGGAGGCATCGCGCTCGAAATGTTGAAGGACGCCTTTCCGGAGCTCCCCGACGATACGGTCGAGCCGGCCAGCCGGCTGCTCGCCTGGCGGGGGCGGCTCTGGCAGCAGGTCGAACAGCTCCCTGCTCTCCTCTCCGACCTTTCCTCCCGCCCAGCAAAGATCCGGATCCACGGCGACTATCACCTGGGCCAGGTTCTCCGGGTCGGCACCGAATTCGTGATCATCGATTTCGAGGGCGAGCCGCTCCGGCCCCTGACCGAGCGAAGGGCCAAGCAACCGCCGCTCCGCGACATTGCCGGCATGCTGCGGAGCTTCGGCTATGTGGCGGAGGTGGCCCTGCAGGCCCACGTCGCCCGGCGACCGGCGGACCGGGAACGGCTGACTCCCTGGGCCGAGATCTGGGAAGCGTCGGTTTCCGGCTTGTTCCTGAAACATTACCTGGAAACCGCCCGGGGAACGGTCCTTCTCCCGGCGGACCGGGAACCCGTGGGGCGGCTGCTCGAGGCCTACCTGCTCGACAAGGCACTCTACGAGCTGCGCTACGAGCTCGACCACCGGCCCAGCTGGGTGGGGATTCCGGTCAAGGGACTGCTGGGACTGCTCGAAGGTCGGTAGGTCGACCTACCGGAGCGCCTGGACCACGGGCACCCGGGCCGCGCGCCACGCCGGGAAGAATCCCCCGACGACTCCCATGATCACGGCGAAGACGAACCCCGAAAGCAGGAGCCCGGGCGTCACCCGGAAACTGAAGGCGATTTCGCTGAAGCTGGCCCAGTTCGTCGTGCTGGTGACGATCCCGTTGATGGGCAACGCGAGCAGGCCGCCGATCACGCCACCGATCGCGGCGATGAGGGCCGACTCCACGAGGAAACTGGCCAGCACGCTGCGGGGCCGGAAGCCGAGCGTGAGCAGCACCGCGATCTCCGGGGCCCGCGACGCGACCGCAGCATACATCGTGTTCACCGCCCCGAACACGGCTCCGACCGCCATGATCGTGGTGATCAGGTAAGCGAGGATCCGGAGGATGCGGCCGAGGAGCTGGGACTGGGCGGCGTAGAACTCGCTTTCCCGGTGCACATCCACCCCGAGCCTCTGGTCGCCTTCCAGCACCCGCTTCGCTTCCGGAAAGGCGGCCGGGTCGGTGAGCCGGAAGGCGATCACCTGGAACACGTCGCCTCGGAACACCGGCATGAATTGCTCGTTTTCACCCCAGA
>DATECI010000208.1:0-2624 GCA_035286985.1 Gemmatimonadales bacterium | reverse complement strand
CGAGGGGGTTCCCTGCCCCGGGCACCAGATAATCGAGTCCCCCTTTCCAGCTCACGACCAGCTTCGCACCCTCCGGCTCCACTGCTCCGGGAAAGCGCAATTCATAGATCCGGCTCTGACCCGCATGCAGGGCGGTATCGGGAACACCGTTGAGGGGATGGTGGGTTCGCCCCGCCGAGACCACCAGGCGGAATTGCAGAGCGGCAGGCCACTCGGGGGCCCGGAGCGCGTTGCTGCTGAATCGCACAAATACGCCGAGCTCGGCTCCGCGATGGACCTCATCAACCGCGACGTGGAGATGACAGTCCAGGCCGCAGAATCGCACCGATCCCAGCAGTGGCGACCATGAGCAGCATGCCGAGGAAGGGCGGGAGCACGACGTTCGCCTCGCTCAGCGGGACAGCGTAAGCCGGGTGCGAGCGGCCTGGGGGGCGGTCACGCCGCCGAACCGCCGCTGCCGACGGTGATACTCCGCCAGGATGTCGTGCAGCTCCCGGACCGAAAAGTCGGGCCACATGGTGTCCCGGAAGAACAGCTCGGCGTAGGCGCATTCCCACAGCAGAAAATCGGAGAGTCGCTGTTCCCCACCGGTGCGGATCAGAAGATCCACCGGAGGAACGGGAAGCGCGGAGCGGCCCTGATCCACCTGGGCGATGAGCTGCTCGAAGCTGCTCCGATCGGGAGGACGCTCCAGGGATGCGCAGCGCAAGGCGGCCCGCAGAATGGCATCCCGGGCGGAGTAATCCACAGCGAGGCGGAGCCGGAGCTTCGTCCCACCAGCGGTGGCGGATTCGGTTCGAGTGATCTCGCGGACTACCCCGGCGGGCAACCGGTCGCGGCGGCCGATCACCTCCACCACCACTCCATTCGCCACTGCCCGCTCGCGCTCGGAGCGGAGATAGGTGCGCAGGAGCCGCATCAGGGCGGTCACCTCGGGCATCGGCCGGCTCCAGTTGTCGCTGGAGAAAGCGTAGAGGGTCAGCACCCCGATTCCCGCCGCCGGAGCGGCTTCGACGACCCGCTCGACCGCCCGCCCCCCGGCTTCGTGCCCCAGGCTGCGGGGGAGCCCCCGCCGCTCGGCCCAGCGCCCATTCCCGTCCAAGATGATCGCAGCGTGGAGACCGCTACTTTGTTTCACAAAGTCTCCTCCCCAAAAAAAAGAGAGTCAGGAGCCCGCCCGGGTCGAGCGGATCAGCCCTTCCATGTGGGTGAGGTACCGCTCGAGCGCGTCCCGTCCCAGGCGGGTGAGCCGGAACTCGGTCCGCGGCATCCGGCCGGCAAAGGATTTGAGACACTCGACATAACCCGCTTCCTCGAGCCGGCGGGCGTGGACGCTCAGGTTTCCGTCGGTCACCCCGAGCAGCTCCTTGAGCTCGTTGAAGGAGAGGCTCTGATTCACCGCCAGCGCACTCACGATGGCCAGCCGGACCCGCTCATGGATCAGCCGGTCGAGCTCGAGCGAGGCCGAGGCGGCCTTGCCCCCCGAGACGGCAAGGCGGGGCGACCGCCCGGGGCGGCCCCGCTCGGAGCGGGCCGATGCAGCAGCGCGCTTACCCACCGTGCTTCCTCGCGATCAGGAGGCCGAACCCGATCTGGAGGCCCCCAAAGCCCAGCGCCATCAAGGCATTGCTCCAGCCGGCCGGGACGAGAAAAGCGACGATCCCCAGCAGCATGAAGCTGCCACCCATCAGGGGGACCGCGCGCACCGAGTGGGCTCCCGCGGTGGTCACCGCGGTGCCGTAGAGCAGGAGCCAGAGCCCGGGTAACCGGGCCACCAGACCGGCCTCGTAGAAGACCGCAGTGAGCGCGGCACCCGCCAGGATGGGAGGCACGAATGCCCGGATGAAGAGTTTTCCGGCCCGGGTAAGCAGGGGAATTCGGGCTGCCCCGGCTTTCCGGATCATCGCGACGCCGCCCAACCCCAGGGCCAGGACAGCCTCGGCCAACCAGACCGCGATCCATTCGGCGTAGGCGGCCTGTCGGGAGGCGATCCAGGCCGCCACCAGGGCAGTGGCGCCCATGCCGACCCCGCCCCATCCTGGGACCGATGTGACGGTTCCGGCCCGGGCCATGGTATCCCGGATGAAGGTCAAATCGGCCAGGGCCCTGGTGTGGAGCGGGGTCGGCTCGGCCGAGGGGGTGGGCCGGGGTGCGGTCATAGCAGCAAACTGTCACGCCCCTGGGTCTATGTCAAGTACTTTGTAGTGCAAAGTCTTGGGGCTTAGCTCCGGCTCCCCTTCCCCGGCCCTCTCCCCCATGACCCGAGCCACGATCCGTTGTCAGTCCGACCGCTATCTTCTGGACCATGCCCGGCACATCCGCGAGGACGGTCGAGCCTCGCGCCGCAACTCCGGCGGAGACCCCCCGTCCCCGCCCGGCTGCAATTCTCCACCCGATCGTCGACTTCCTCTGCGTGGGGGGGTTGTCGATCATCGTGCTGGTGCCGCTCTTGGTCTCGGGGCGCGCAGACCTCGCGTTCATCAGCGTCCCGGCCATCGTGTGGACCCAGTACTTGCTCAACTACTCTCACTTCATGGCGTCGTACCGGATCATCTACCGGGACCGGGAGATGATCCTGCGCCACAAGTGGGCGTCCCTGGGGATCCCCCTGCTGCTGGTGGGCT
>DATECI010000207.1:0-8421 GCA_035286985.1 Gemmatimonadales bacterium | reverse complement strand
AGGCGTCGGTGGGACTCCTGCCCTGCCGCATGTGCTCCACGGTGAGGAAGCCTCCGCAGACCATGAGGTTGAGCTCACCCAGGCCGGTAGAGCCCGCCGCCCCGATGGCATTGTCGGTGTACTGACCCGCTCCCACGATCGGGGAGTCGCCTACCCGTCCCGGGATCTTCCAGGCCAGCCCGCTCGTCGTGGTGACCGAGGAAATCTCGCCCTTGTCGTTGATCAGGTTGAGATTGATCGTGCCGGTGGGCCGGGCCCCCACGGCTGCGCCTTCAGGGATGTCCACCCAATCATCTTTGCCGCGATTGGCGCGCCAGCGGAGCCACTTCTCCCGCGAGGTGGGAGTGAGCAGGTCCTCTTCCTTGAAACCATACGAGAGCGCGAACCGCTTCGCTCCTTCTCCCACCAGCAGGATGTGCTTGGTGTACTTGAGCACCAGCCGGGCCACTTCACTCGGGGTCTTGATCCCCTCGAGCGCTGCGACCGCACCGGCCCGACGGGTGGGACCGTGCACGCAGCTGGCATCGAGCTGCACCACTCCGGCTTCGTTCGGCAGACCGCCGTACCCCACCGATTCGTTCTCGGGATCGAGCTCTTCGATCTTCACCCCCTCCACGCCGGCGTCGAGCGGGTCGGCACCCGCGAGTATCAGCTCCACCGCCCGCGCCACTCCTCGGATCCCGTTTTCCGAGCCAACCGCGGTCGCCTTTGCGGCCCGACTCCGTCGGATCCAGGGAGCCTGGGGACCTGCCGCGACCGCGCCGCCGGGAACCGAGCCGCCGGCCACCGCCAGCGCGGCGGTTCCCAGAAAATCGCGGCGGGATACGAAGTCTGACACGACTTTCCTCGAATCGTTCGGGACGCTGGAATCAGCCGTCCCCCAGAGATTCTGTCAACTTGCCGCACGGGCACCACGCCCCTACTTTCGGGGCGTGCCGGTCCCATCCGGAACTACCCCGCAACCTCGCCCAAACCATGCCGTGAGTTCCCCCCCCCCTCTCTCGCCGCGACCGCGCCTCGATCCCGGCATCTTCCACCTTCCGGTCGAGAGGATGCGGGCGGGCTACTACTCCGATAAGTACTTCACCCGGGCCCGGGAAATCGTGCTGGCCGACGGGGTGCGACCCCAGGTTACCATGCAGATCTTCGGCAAGGTCTCGGCCTTCCTGGGCGGCATCGACGAAGCGATTGCCATCCTCAAGCTCTGCGCCATCGAGTGGGACGATCTCGAAGTCTGGGCCCTGCACGATGGCGACCCGATCGAGCCCTGGGAGACCGTCCTGTTGATCGAAGGTCCCTACGACGCCTTCGCCCATCTGGAAACGCTCTACCTCGGTGTGCTGGCAAGGCGGACCCGGGTCGGCACCAACACCCGGCGGGTCGTGGACGCCGCCCGGCCCAAGGAAGTGATGTTCTTTCCCGCCCGCCACGATCACTGGCTGGTGCAGACCGGCGACGGCTATGCCGCCCATATTGCCGGGGCGATCGGCGTTTCCACCGATGCCCAGGCGTCCTGGTGGGGAACCGAGGGCGTCGGCACCGTCCCCCATGCACTCATCGCCGCGTATGGAGGCGATACCGTCCTCGCCACCCGGAAATTCGCCCAGCACATCGATCCGACGGTCCGGCTGGTGACCCTGGTGGATTTCGAAAACGATTGTGTCGGCACTTCCATCCGGGTGGCCGAGGCCCTCGGCGGCCGCCTCTACGGGGTGCGCATCGACACCAGCGAGATGCTGGTGGACCGGTCCGTCATCCCGCAGATGGGCACCTTCCGCCCCTCCGGCGTATGTCCCCAGCTGGTCTGGAACGTTCGCCACGGACTCGACCAGGCCGGATTCACCCAGGTCAAAATCATCGTCTCCGGCGGGTTCACCGTGGAAAAGATCCAGGAGTTCGCCCGGCTCGGCGTGCCGGCGGACGCCTATGGGGTCGGCAGCTCGCTCTTCCAGGGCCGGTTCGACTTTACCGCGGACGTGGTGCGGGTGGAAGGCAGACCCCTAGCCAAGGTCGGCCGGGAATACCGGCCTAACCCGCGGCTGGAGCGGGTGACGTAGAGGGTGAAGGGTGAAGGGTGAAGGGTGAAGCGTGAACAGTGAACGGTGAACAGTGAACAGGACCTACCCAGCAAGCGGATCCTCGCTGGCAAGGCAGGTCCCGTTGACCGTTGACCGTTGACCGTTGACGCTGTTTGGAGGGTGGCGTGAGCAAGGTGTTTTGGGACGTTGATACGCAGGTTGATTTTGTGAAGAGCTCGGGGAAGCTCTACGTCCCCGGCAGCGAGGAAATCATCCCCGTTCTGGAGCGCCTCACCCGGCACGCCCACGAGCAGGGCATCCGGATCATCGCCAGCGCCGATGATCACCTGGCGGGGCATCGCGAGCTCTCCCAGGCCCCCGATTGGCGGGAGACCTTTCCGGAGCACTGTATGCGGGGCTCGCCCGGGCAACGGAAGATTCCGGAAACCACGCTCCGTAACCCGCTCGTCATCGAGCCCGAGCGCCAGGACCCGGACCGGCTCGCCCGGCGGGTCAAGCACCACGACGGCGATATCCTCCTCCACAAGCACTGGTTCGACGTGTTCACCAATCCGAATACCCTCCCCGTGGTGGACGCACTCGCGCCCTCGGGCGTCGTGCTGTATGGAGTGGCCCTCGACGTGTGCGACAAGTACGCGATCGAGGGCCTGCTCCGGCACCGGCCCGGGATTCTCCTCACCCTGGTCACCGACGCGGTGCGCGCCATCGACCCCGCCGCGGGGGCCGCCCTGCTCGAGGACTGGCGGCGGCGCGGGGTTCGCCTCGCCACCAGCGCGGAGGTGCTGGCCGAATGACCCAGTTCGGGCGGAATTTTCTTCCTGGCCCCACCGACGTTCATCCCGAAGTGCTGGCCGCCCAGGCCCAGCCGATGTTTCCTCATCGTGGAGCCCGGATGCACGATCTCCTGGCCGGGGCACAGCCCGCCCTGCAGGAGTGCTTCGGCACCTCGCAGCCGGTGTTCATCGCGACCTGCTCCGGCACCGGACTCCTCGAAGCGGGGGTGCGCAGTGGGGTGCGGCACCGGCTCCTGGTCGCGGTGGGCGGCTACTTCGGAGAGTATCTGGCCCGGATCGGGGAGGCCTGTGGCAAGGAAGTCCTCCGCGTCCACGTGCATCCGGGCCAGGCCATTACCCCCGAGCAGCTGGACCAGTTTCTCGACGGGCCGGAGGTGGACGCCGTGGCGGTGGTCCACTCCGAGACCTCTACCGGCGCCCTCGCCGATATCCCCGCCCTGGCCCGGGTGGTTCGGGCCCGCCCCGATGTGCTCTTTCTGGTGGACGGTGTGACTTCCGTCGGCGCGATGCCGGTGGAGATGGACCGGTGGGATGTGGACTACTACTGCACCGGCTCCCAGAAGGCGTTCGGCCTCCCACCCGGACTCGCCTTCGGCGCGGCCAGCCAGCGCTTCCAGGTCCGCGCTCAGACCCTGTGCGATGCGGGGTACTACCTGTCGGTGCGCAAAATGATCGCCATCGCCCGCGAGAATCTGCCCTGGTGGACCCCAGCGGTTTCCCTCCTCCTGGCGCTCGAGTGCCAGCTCCAACGAGTCGCGGAGGGTGGGGGCTGGCCGGCCCGGTGGGAGCGCCACCGGCGCATGCGCGATCTCATGGACCGCTGGGTTGAAGGTCGGCGTGAGGTCCGGCTCATGGTTTCCTCTCCCCCGACCACCCGGTCCCCCTCCATTTCGTCCCTGGTGCTCCCCGACCGGTTCCAGCCGGCCCGGCTCATCGCGGACCTGGAGCGGGACGGCTGGTTCGTCGGGGGTCCGCTCGACCCGCGACATGGCCCGGTGATCCGGATCGGACACATGGGAGATCTCGAGCCGGGGCATCTCGCGGCGCTCCTCAACCACCTGACGGAAGTGATCGCATGAAAGCCTTCGCGCGCTATTTCCTCCGCGGGCTCGTGATCGTCACCCCCGCGGCCCTCACCCTCTGGGTCATCTGGTGGGCCGTGAGCAGCGTGGACCGCATGCTCGATGTGGGCATTCCAGGAGCCGGAATCCTGGTCACCATCATTGGGATCACCCTGGTCGGCGTCCTGGCCTCGAATCTGGTCACCCGCGGCATCGTCAATGCGTTGGATCGGCTGCTCGAGCGGCTGCCGTTCGCGCGGTTGCTCTATACCTCGACCAAGGACCTCCTAAACGCGTTCGTCGGGGAGCACCGCCGCTTCAATCGCCCGGTGCGGGCCCGGCTCGATGCGGCTGGCCACGTCTGGACCCTGGGCTTCGTCACCGCGGAGGGCGCGGATCGGCTGGCCATGCCGGGCTTTGTCGCGGTGTATCTGCCGCAGGCCTACAACTTCGCCGGAAACCTGATCGTCCTTCCGGCCGGGCATGTGGAGCCGGTCGAAGGAGATGCCGCCGAGGTAATGGCGTTCATCGTCTCCGGCGGAGTTTCCGGCTCGGCCGAACCGGTGCGCAAGCCCGAATAACCTCCCCCATCGGGCCCGCCAAAAATTGCCGGCTTAACGATTGGGGCCGAGCCCGGTCTTTCCGGTAGCATGGGAACGCTGGACCGGAACCATACCGTTCGGAGAGATCATATGAGGAACCTGGCTCGTTGGGGGGCCCTGACTTGTGCGGTCGTGCTTGGCGCATGCAGCCAGGATACCAGCTCGCCCGATGCCGCTACCCCGTTGCTCAATGCCGACCTGATCGCAGTCGCTGCGGACCAGGTGGGGGAAGATGTCGACATCATGCGGGAGCCGGTCTTCTTCACCGCTATGCCGTTTGGCGCCGGTCCGGTTCTGGCGCCGGCGACCGGGCCGGGTGGCGGAGATTTCGCCCCTCCTCCGGCCTGCACCTACAACACCACCACCAACCGGCTGGAGTGCCCCCCGGCTGCCCGGGGAAACCTGACGGTGACCCGCTCCTACGCGTTCTGGGACGGCAGCGGTAACCCCCAGGACCACTACGACCCGGGAACCACCGCCAGGGCCAACGTCAGGACCGACGTAGAGGGAAGCCGCTCCCATGACGGGTGGAGCGCAACCGTGGACCGGAGCCGCGATATGACCGCGACCGGCCTGGCTGGCGAGGAGACCCAGCGGACCTGGAACGGCGCCGGGGAGAGTCACCTGACCCGGAGCCGGCACAGCGACAGCGGCGAGGAGCGCTCCTATGACCTGGAATGCAACACCACCGTCACGAATGTTGTAGTGCCGGTACCCCGCAGCGACGAGCACTGGCCGCTCAGCGGGTCAATCTCCATTCAATGCAGCATTACCTTCGTGGGCGGACCCCGGGATGGCCAGACCGTCGAGCGGACTGTGACGATCACGTTCACCGGGACCCAGACCGCAACGGCCACGGTGGGCGACCGGACGTTCGAAATCGACCTCAAGACCAGGCGCCGGACCCCGAAGCCGTAGGGAACGGGGGGGGGAGAGGTCAGATCTCCCCCCGCTTCGCCAGCTCCCCAATCCGCTCTCCCGCCCGAAAGGCCAGCGCCATGATCGTCATGGTGGGCTGGCCCCGCCCCGACGTCACCATGCTGCTGCCGTCGCATAGGAACAGGTTGGGCACGTCGTGGGTGCGATGATCGGGGTTGATCACCGACGTCCTCGGATCAGTCCCCATCCGGCAGGTGCCCAGGAGATGGGCCGTCCCGCCGGAGACCTGGACCGGAAAGCCCCAGATCTTCCGCGCCCCTGCCGCCTCGAGAATCTCCTTCGAGCGGTCCACCATGAACTGCATGATCTTGAGATCGTCGGCGTGGTCCTGGTAGGTGATCCGGAGCGCGGGGAGGCCCCAGTCGTCCTTCACGGTGGGGTCGAGCGTCACGCTGTTGGCTTCCACCGGGAGGGACGTGGTATGCCCGGCGCACATCATGCTCCGGTTGAAGTACTCCCCCAGGAGACGCTTGTACTCGCTGCCCCAGCCGGGCGCTTCGGGCGGCAAGCCGCTTAGCCCGAACACGATGGGATACTGCTGGAACCGGGCGTCGATCCCCCCGCCCCCGTAATAGCCGCGTTGAGGATCGCTGTCGTAGAAATCGTGGATGATCCGGGTGACCTGCACGCTCTTGTACTCGTTGAGCGGATGCTCGAAGAGGCCCATCGTCCCGGTGTTGCCGTTGAACATGAGGTACTTGCCCACGTAGCCGCTCGAGTTGGCCAGGCCGTCCGGAAACCGGCTCGAGGTCGACCCGAGCAGGAGCTTGGGAGTTTCGGCGCCGTTGCACGACAGAATCACCGCCCGGGCCGCCTGGAACTGCGCCTTCTTGTCGGCATCGAAGTAGCTGACCCCGGTCGCTCGGCCCCGGGCATCCGTTTCCACCTTGCTGGCGTAGCTCCGGGCCCGGATCTCACACTTGCCGGTCGCTTCCGCCACCGGAATGACCGAGGCAAGCGTCGAGCCCTTGGCGCCGAATTCGCAGCCAAACCCGATGCAGTAGCCGCAGTGCTGGCAGGCATTCCTGCCACCGAACGGCCGGGAGTGTATCCCCATCGGTGCGGGTTGGGGGTGCAACCCCAACTTTCGGCATCCCCGCTCGAATAGCACGCCCGACGACTTGACCGGAAGCGGGGGCATCGGAAAGGGCCGCGATCTGGGCGGATCGAACGGCCCGGGCGCGCCGGACACCCCGACTTCCCAATCCACCATGGTGTAATAGGGCTCCAGGTCGGCATAGCCGATCGGCCAATCCGCCAGGTTGGCGCCGGGGATCGCGCCAAGCTTGCTCCGCTCGTTGAAGTCGATCGCGTGCAGCCGCCAGAGGTTGGCGGTGTAATGCACGCTGCTGCCACCGACCATACTGGCCCGCCAGATGTCGCCGCGGCCCTCCTTGGCTTCTTCCTGCTCGGTCTGCCGCCAGGTGACGGGGGTCTTCGGTCCGAGGTCCCGGTTGAACCAGTAGCCAAACTCATCGTGCTTGAAATCGGCGGGGCCCAGGCGGGGTCCAGCCTCGAGCACGACGACCGAGAAGCCCCGCGTGGCAAGCTGCTTGGCCACGATCCCCCCGGCGGCGCCGGAGCCCACGATGACGAAATCCACGGTTTCAGTGAGCGAATACTTCGCCGCTGAACTGGCTTGCATCGCTCAGCCTCCCCTCTGCGCTTCGGCGTCGTAATAGCCGAAGGGTGGCTGAAAGACCCCGTGAGCCTCGAAGCCGAGGAGCTTCCAGCCCGCCTGGTTCTGATTCCCGCCGTAGGAAGGATTCGCGAACATGCCCACCACGGTGGCGAACCGGAGTTGACCGAAGAACGGGCCTTGCTCGATCTCCTTGAGGAGCTCATCCTGTTGCTGGGGCTGCAGCGCGGCGAAGGAGGTCTGACCCGGCCATTTCCCGGCGACCTTCTTGTTGAGATCGTCGAGTCCCATCAGGAGCAGCGGCTTCTGCGGCGCGGCGAAGGTGGCGAGGGCCTTGTCCATGAAGTGGATCACGCCGGCCTCCTTGGCTCCGGGAGTGCCGTCGGAGGGGAAGATCCGCATCGCGATTGCCTCGAGGTCGGCCGCCTGGACCGCGGTGAGCGCCGCGAACTGGTACGGGGGTGGCGTCGCGGCCACGGCACCGGCATGCGCCAGCGCAGCGTGCACCAGCTGGGGATCCGCGAGGAGCCAGACCGATCCAGCCGCACCGGCGGCCGCAACGAAGGCTCGACGGGAAATCGTATCCGACATGGGCGCTCCGAAAGGGGGGCTAGAGCCTACGAATATCGCCTGAATCCGTTTTGGCAGCGAGGGGGCCGGACGTCGTTCATCGGTTGAGCATGCTCTTCAACACGAACCAGATATTCGCCGGTCGCTCCGCCAGCCGTCGCATGTACCAGGGGAACCACGAGCTGCCGTAGCTGATCAGGGTCTTCACCGTTCGGCCATTCGCGGCCAGGGCCTTCTGCTCCTGCATCCGGATGCCGTACAGCATGTGGATCTCGAAACGGCCGTTGGTGACCCCGAGTGCCGTCGCCTTGGCCACGATCCGGTCGACCAGTCTCACGTCATGGGTCCCGAACACCGGGAGGCCATTGCCCCGCGCGGCGGCGTTCAGCAGTTCCACCGAAAGGGCGTAGTAGGCCGAATCCACGTCGCGTTTGGCGGGAAAGGCGATCTCGGGCGCCTCGGCGTAGGCGCCTTTCACGAGGCGGATCGTGGGACGAAGCGGCAGAAGTGCCGCGAGATCGTTCGGGGTGCGTCGCAGGTACGCCTGCAGGGCCAGCCCCACTTTCTCGTGTTTCTCACGGAGTTCCCGGTACAACTCGAGGGTCCGATCGACGTAGCTCGAATCCTCCATGTCGAGCCACAAGGTGGTGTCGGTGTCCTCCGCCTTCCGGGCGAGGATCTCGAGATGCTCGGCGCAGTGGCGTTGGGAGAAATCGAGTCCGAGCTGGGTGGGTTTGACCGAGACGTGCGCGTCCAGACCTCGGATCTTGATCTGGG
>DATECI010000206.1:0-4022 GCA_035286985.1 Gemmatimonadales bacterium | reverse complement strand
CCGGGAAGGCAAGCCACTCCCCCGGGGGCCTCTGAGGCGGAGCCGCCGGGCTTCTCGCAGCAAAGAAGTCCGGCTTGACCATGTCGCTCGAGACGGGGGCGAACGGAAGAGCGGGCTGTGGTGTCAGCCCACGAAGCCGGGCGTGGGCAGCTTCGGCCGCCTGCCGGCCCTGACCGATCGCCAATCCCGCCACTCCCAAGCCTCGGGCGTCACCCCCCACCCACAGGCGCTCCCCCCACGCACCATCAGGGCCGGTCTCGATCCACGCCGTCTTCGGCTGCAACTCTCCCAGGCCATTCCAGTCCGGCAGTTGGGAGACGGCCGCGATGACGGAATCGGCCATCACCTCATACTCCGAGCCGGGAATCGGCACCGGCGCGCGGCGACCCGATGAATCGGGCTCGCCCAACGCCATCCGCCGCACCACCACGGAACGGATCGCGCCGTTCTCGCGCGCGATCTCAACCGGTGCCGTGAGGAATTCGATGCCCACCCCTTCGATCAGGGCGTCCTCGACCTCGGCATCGATAGCGGGCATCTCCTGGCGGGTGCGGCGGTACAGCAGGGTCACTTTGGCACCGGCGCGGCGAGCGCTGCGGGCAGCATCAACGGCGGTGTTCCCGCCGCCAACAACCACCACCCGAGAGCCGAGCTCGACGGGCAACCCCTGGTTCATCCGAGAAAGAAACGAGGTCCCGGTCCAGGTCCCGGCCCCCTCCTCGCCGGGGATTCCGAGGGTCAGGCCCCGGCCGGCTCCGATCCCGAGAAAGACGATCTCATGCCGATGGTGCAGCGCGGTCAGGGCGATGTCGCGGCCGACCACCGTGTTCAAACAGAGTTCGACGCCCAGGTCCAAGATTCGCTTCACCTCCGAGGCGAGGACATCCTCGGGCAGCCGGTATTGGGGAATTCCGTATTGGAGCATTCCGCCGGGCTTAGCTTCCATTTCGTAAATCGTGACGGGGTAGCCGCGCCGCGCCATCTGGTAAGCAAAGGACAGCCCCGCCGGCCCCGCACCAATCACCCCGATCGACTCCGATCTGCTGCCGGGCTCCTCCAGTCTCGGAAGGTCGATCTGGTTTGCCAGGGCCCAGTCGCCCAGGAAGCGCTCCAGCGCGTTGATGGCAACCGCGCCGTCCTTTTGATTGCGGCTGCAGTTCGCCTCACAGGGATGGGGGCAGACCCGACCCATCGTGGCCGGGAATGGATTTACCGCCGCCACGATGTCCCACGCCTGCCGGTAGGCCTCCTCGTCGGAGAGCCCCAGGTTCCGGCGCTGCGCCACAACCCCGATCCAACGGCGGATATCGGCCCCGCTCACGCAGCCTGCACTGCAGGGCGGCAGTTTCTCCTGCTGTTCGGGCCGGATCTTGGCGGCTGCGAGGGCGGACTCGGCCGTCAGCCTGCCCTCCGGAACATCGGTCATTGCGGGGCGCGCCGGTCGGTTCGGCGCCGGTTGCCGGGGCTTCGCCGGTCGGTTCCGGAGCGGCGTTCCCCGAGCTGGCCGGTGAGGTGTCTGATTCGCTGGGACATAATGCGGACGAGATTGAAGGCCAGCGATGGATCCTCCTGCACCCGGCGAAGAAAGCTCTTCTTGTCGATGGTGAGGACTCGGGCCTCGCCAAGCGCACGGACCGTGGCCGAGCGCACTTCCCGCTCGAAGATGGCCATTTCCCCGAAGATGGCCCCCTTCTCCATGATGCCGATCTGCACGTCGCCGCGGCCCTCGTGGGAGGCGAGCACTTCGAGCCGGCCTTCCTGGAGCGTGAACATGCAGTCGCCGGCCTCCCCCTGCCGGACGATGACTTCTCCATCCGAATAGACGCGGCCCAGCGCGCTAGCGTCCATTGGATGTCTCCTCCTGCTTCGGCGCTCTCCTGATGGGCAGACTGGCTGCGATCACGTTCCACGCCAGGGCGAGTGGGAAGCTCGGGTTCATGGTTCGCCGCAGGATGTCCCGGTAAGGCGCGCTCCCGGTGAAGGTGTCCCACAGGACGCTGCTCATCGGCCGGGCCCCTCCCTGGCGCGCCTGCTCCCTGGCCGTCATGCGTACCACCCCCCGGCGCAGCACGCGCGAACGTTGGATGAGGTGAGTCACTCCGAAGACCAGCTTGGCAATGGCATTGTCGACAGCGAGCGAGCGACAGGCCGGCCAGAAATGCCGCTTGAAGTCGTTGGCCGACACGCCGTGGAAGACCGCTGCCTTGGCCGCGGCCTTGGCGGTGCGGTAGGCGGACCCGATGCCATCCTTATAGAGTCGCGCGACACCGCAGTCCCCGATCCAGACCAATCGGTCCGCGAAGGGCCGAACCGCTGCCTCGACATTGATGCGCGGGTAGCAATGACAGGCGATCGGCGGCACCACCGACCCGGGGAAACACCGCTTGACCTCAGGCGACCCGAGCGTCGACTCCACCAGTTGGTCGTCGAGTCCGTCTCCGAGCAGGCAGAGGGTGACGAAGTCCCCCTTGGGGATGATCGCGGCGAATCCCAGCCGCGGGACGTCGAGGAGAAAGACGTGCATCGAGGTCCCGAACCACTGGCGGATAGCAGTGGCACCCAGACGGAACTCGCAGATGAAGGTGCGTTGGGTCTCCGGCGCAGCAAACCCTGGCGCGGCATCGCGGAACAGGTTCAGCGCCTGGCTGTTGACGCCGGTGGCCATTGCGAGGAGATCGTAGTCCTCGGATGTCCCGTCGACGCTGGTGACCCGCGGCAGGCCGCCCTCCCAGCTGATGGAGCGAGCCAGTTTCCTGACCACTCTGGCACCGGACGATGATGCCAGATGGAGCAAGTGGCGGTCGAACCCGGCCACCTCGATCGGTTCCGACTCCCGCGGCCCGTTGCCACGGTAGACCGCAGCAATCCGTTTCTCGTCGAGGGGCGCCTGAATCCGAACATCACCCTGGTCGGTGTGGAGCACATAGGAGTCGATTCCCTGCTGAACCACCGTCGGGGGCAGGTTGATGCCCTCGGCGGCGAGCATCTGGACCAGCGATTCGGAGATGATGCCCCCGCAGTGGTTGCAGCCGGCCGGCCCCCGATGGGTAAAGAACCGGGGCTCATACACATCCACGGCCACCTCGAGGCCTATCGAATCGGCCATCGCAAGCAGGAAGAAGCTGAAGAAAGAGCCGGCTGGTCCGCCCCCAACCACGCCGACTCTTGAACCGTCCGTCAACTCCAACGGGGCGGCGCCGTCCCCAGCCGGGAGAGGCCGCCCGTGCCCGGTCTTGGGGTGGTCCAAAGCCGTCTTCACCCGGTCCCCCTCACGACTCCGGCACCTGAAGGGCAAAGACATGATCGGGATAGTCAAAGCCCTTGGCGTGCATGGGGCCGAGGTCGACAAACCTGAGCGGTTGGTCGGCCGCCACGCGGGAGCCCTTTGCCGCCAGCTGCCGAGTCATGCGGCAGATGAGGATCCGGCCGGTCTGATCGTTGGCGAACTTCTCAAGGCGACATGCCAGCACCACGGGCTCGCCGACCACGGACAGGCCAATCGGGGTATCACCACCGAACGAGTCGATGACGACGTCGCCGGTGGCAAGGGCCCAGTCCATCTCCAGGGGGTAATCCTGCAAGCTCCAGATGGACGTATCGACCGCGATTCGGCGGGTCAGCCGATCGAGTTCCATGGCCGCGCGGCACGCGGAGATAGCCTGTTCGCCTCGCATGCTGCCCTCCCAGAAGGCCAGAATGGCATCACCCGGGAATTCCTTTACCGTACCCCCCTGCTCCAGTACGGAGGCCGTCAGGCGCTCGAAGACCCGATTGACGGACTGCTGCAGCTCAGCGGGCGGCGCCTTGCGCACCAGCGCGGTGTAGTCCCGGATATCGCCGACCAGCACGGTTGCGATGGTCAACTGCGGCAAGACGTCGGTGCGTTTCCGGGGACCTGGCGCCTTCCCGGGCTCGATCGCCGGCTCGCCACCGAGGACGAATTGCAGGCCGGGACCCAGATCGAGGGTCTGACCCACTCCGATCTCGGTTTCCAAATTCGGCACTAGGCGCCGACCATCCAG
>DATECI010000205.1:0-4304 GCA_035286985.1 Gemmatimonadales bacterium | reverse complement strand
ACCGCAGCGCGGCCCCCGGCGACTCCCCGGGTAAGCTCGGCCGCAGCCCGATTGATCCGCTCGGTGTCGCCGGCCAGGCCATACTGGGCCAGCTTGCGCGGGTTCGCGCCAAAGGTGTTGGTCTCGAGCAGCTCGGCACCGGCCCTCAAGTATTCCCGGTGGATTTCCCGCACCAGGTCGGGCTGCCGGAGGTTGAGCTCGTCGTAACAGACGTTGAGGAAGACCCCCCGGCCATAGAGCATGGTGCCCATGGCTCCATCGAAGACATGGGTACGGCCATCCGCGAGAAGCTCGCGCAGGGTCATCGCTGGTATCCGAGGTGAGGGGCCAGCCAGCGCTCCACATCCGCGATCGGCATGCCTTTGCGGCGGGCGTAGTCCTCGACCTGGTCCCGGCCGATCTTCCCGACTCCGAAGTAGCGAGCCTCGGGTCGCCAGAAGTACCACCCGCTCACCGCGGCGGCGGGAAGCATCGCGTAACTCTCGGTGAGCCGGATGCCGGTGACGCGGGTCGCGTCGAGCAACTCGAAGAGGGTCCGCTTCTCGGTGTGATCGGGGCAGGCGGGATATCCCGGCGCGGGGCGGATGCCCTGGTATTGCTCCCGAATGAGGGCTGCATTGTCGAGCGCTTCGTCCGGCGCATATCCCCAGAGCTCGCGCCGGACCCGTTCGTGGAGCCGCTCCGCGAACGCTTCAGCGAGGCGGTCAGCGAGGGCTTTGGCGAGAATCGCGGAGTAGTCGTCGTGGGCCCGGGCAAACTCAGCCACGATAGCATCGAGCCCATGCCCGGTGGTGACCGCAAAGCCGCCGAGGAAATCAGGGCCTCCCGACTCGCGCGATGCCAGGAAGTCGGCGAGGGCCAAGTTAGCGCGAGCGCCGCCGGGAGCCCGAGCCATCTGCTGGCGCAGGGTCGGGACGATGGCCAGGGTCCGGGTTCGACTTTCGTCGCGGTAGATCTCGATGTCGTCACCCACGGAGTTGGCGGGCCAGAAGCCGACCACGCCTTTCGCGGTGAGCAGGTCCCCGCGGCAGATCTGCTCCAGCAGAACCTGGGCATCGCGGAAGAGAGCGCTGGCAGCCGCCCGGGTGGCCGGATCGGTGAGGATCGTGGGGAAGTGGCCGGGGAGCTCCCACGTCTGAAAGAACGGGGTCCAGTCGATCCGCTCGACCAGTTCGGTCAACGGATAGGGGTCGAAGGTCCGGATCCCGAGAAAGGCCGGACGAACCGGGCGGGCCGTGCCGTTCTGCAGTACCAGCCGGGCCGCCCGGGCTTCGGCAAGGGGCGCCACCCGGGCGCCCGCCGGCCGCTCCGCCCGGGTCCGTCTGATTTCCTGGAATTCCCCGGCTACCCGGGCCACGAAGTCGGGGCGCAGGACATCGCTCAGGAGATTGGCCGCGACTCCGACCGCCCGGGACGCGTCGAGCACGTGGACCACGGGAGCCGTGTATCTCGGGGCGATCTTTACCGCGGTGTGCACCTTGGAGGTGGTTGCGCCGCCGATCAGCAGCGGGAGGGCGAAGCGTTCCCGCTCCAGCTCTTCCGCCACGAAGCTCATCTCCTCGAGCGACGGCGTGATCAGGCCGGACAAGCCGATCAGGTCGACCCCTTCCCGCCGGGCGGTTTCGAGAATCGTCGCGCAGGGCACCATGACCCCGAGGTCGATGACCTCGTAGTTGTTACACTGGAGCACCACGCCCACGATGTTCTTGCCGATGTCGTGCACATCTCCCTTGACGGTGGCCAGCAGCACCTTGCCCTTGGCCAGGGGGGCGGTGCTCGCCTTCTCCGCCTCGAGGAAGGGGACCAGGTAGGCCACCGCCTTTTTCATAACCCTGGCGCTCTTCACGACCTGGGGCAGAAACATCCTGCCGCTGCCGAACAGGTCGCCGACCACATTCATTCCGTCCATCAGGGGTCCTTCGATGACCGCAAGGGGCCGGCCCAGCTCGACCCGCGCCGCCTCGGTGTCCTCCAGGATGAACTCGTCGATGCCCTCGACCAGCGCGTGAACCAGCCGCTCCCGTGCCGGAGCGTTCCGCCAAGCCAGGTCTTCCCGCTTCCGGGCGGCGCGGCCCTGGAGCGAGTCGGCCACCGCGAGCAGCCGCTCGGTGGCATCGGGACGCCGGTTGAGCACGACGTCCTCCACCCGCTCGAGCAGATCCGCCGGGATGTCGTCGTAGATCGGCAAGGCCCCGGCATTCACGATTCCCATATCCATCCCGGCGTTCACGGCGTGGTAGAGGAAGGCCGCATGCATGGCCTCGCGGATCGGTTCGTTGCCCCGGAACGAGAACGAGAGATTGCTCACCCCGCCGCTCACATGGACGCCGGGAAGTTCCGCCTTGATCCGCCGGGTGGCCTCGAGGTATTCCACCGCGTAGTTATCGTGCGCTTCGATGCCGGTGGCGACCGCGAAGATGTTGGGATCGAGAATGATGTCTTCGGGCGGGAATCCGGCCCGCTCGGTGAGGAGCCGGTAGGCCCTCCGGGCAATTGCGATCTTGCGCTCGGCGGTGTCGGCCTGGCCCTGTTCGTCGAAGGCCATCACGATGACCGCCGCCCCGTAGCGGCGGACCAGGGAGGCCTGGCGGAGGAACTCCGCTTCACCTTCCTTCAGCGAGATCGAGTTGACCACCGATTTTCCCTGAGCGCATTTGAGCCCGGCCTCGATCACCGACCACTTCGACGAGTCTATTACCAGCGGCACTTTGCTGATGGCGGGCTCGGAGGCGATCAGGCGAAGGAATGTGGCCATGGCCCGCTCGGAGTCGAGCAGGCCCTCATCCATGTTCACGTCGAGCATCTGGGCCCCGCTCTCCACCTGCTGGCGGGCTACCTCCAGGCCGGCCTCGTAGTTCCCTTCGGCGACCAGCCGGGCAAAGCGGCGCGACCCGGTCACATTGGTGCGTTCCCCGATATTCACGAAGAGCGTGTCGGGCCCGATGGTCAGGGGCTCCAGGCCGGAGAGGCGGAGCCGGGCGGGTGGACAGGCTCGGGGCCGGGGCGGAAGGTCTGCGACGGCGGCCGCAATGGCCCGGATGTGCTCCGGCGTGGTGCCGCAGCAGCCGCCGACGATGTTCAGGAATCCATGGTCGGCAAACTCGTGGAGGACCGCCGCCATCGCTTCTGGAGTTTCGTCATAGCCGCCGAATTCATTGGGGAGGCCTGCATTGGGGTGAACGCTCACATAGACTGGCGCCACCCGGGAAAGCTCCTGCACATGGGGGCGCAGCGCCGCCGCTCCCAGGGCGCAATTGAATCCCACCGCGAGCGGCCGGGCATGCATCACCGAGTGCCAGAAGGCCTCCGGAGTCTGTCCCGACAGGGTGCGTCCGCTCCGGTCGGTGATGGTGCCGGAAATCAGGATCGGCAGGCGGAAGCCGACCCGGTCGAAGGTGTCCTCGATGGCGAACAAGGCCGCCTTGGCGTTCAGCGTATCGAAGATCGTTTCGACCAGGAGCAGGTCCGCGCCGCCCTCGATCAACCCGGTGGCGGCTTCAGCGTAAGTCGCGGCCAGCTCGTCGAAGGTGACATTACGGAACCCGGCATCGTTAACATCCGGTGACATCGAGGCGGTCCGGCTGGTGGGGCCGAGCACTCCGGCGACGTAGCGGGGCCGCGCGGGATCCAGGGCCTCGAACCGGTCGGCCGCCTCCCGCGCGAGCCGGGCGGCCGTGGAGTTCAGCTCGGCTACCAGCTCCTGCATGCGGTAGTCGGCCTGGGAGATAGCGGTGGAGTTGAACGAATTCGTCTCCACGATGTCGGCGCCGGCCGCGAGATAGGCTTGGTGGATCTCGCGGATGAGGTCGGGATGGGTTAGGCAGAGCAGATCGTTGTTGCCCTTGAGATCCACCGGCCAGCCCCCGAACCGGTCCCCCCGGTAGTCGGCCTCCCCCAGGTGGTGGGACTGGATCATGGTCCCCATGGCACCATCCAAGACCAGAATGCGCTCGGCCAGGAGCGGCTCGAGGCGGTCGAGCCGGGCCGCGCGCCTTTCGCGGCGGTCCCTGCCTGGAGAGTCCCTGCTAGCCACGATCCGTTCGGCTCCCGAAAAAAGAATCCCGAGGCTAAAACCGCCCCGGGCAGCGTTTTAGCGGTTGTTTAACGTGGCCGCAAGCAGCGCAAATCGCCACGATCGAATCCCCGACATTGAAAGATAGGAAGTTGGGGGCTGGGGAGCCAGGACGGCGGCCCGGCATGGCTTCTGGTCATTCTGCCGCGCCTGCAAACGACCCCCGCCGGACCGGCAGGCTCCCAGGCCATGCCGGACGATTCGGGTCTCAGTTTGGGCGGATGATCAGGTT
>DATECI010000204.1:0-4080 GCA_035286985.1 Gemmatimonadales bacterium | reverse complement strand
TGGTGGACCTGGAACGGAGCGCATCGGTGGCAGCCGCGGAGGCGGAGCGGCTCCGCGAGATCAAGCGCAACGCCATCGCCGAGCGGGAGGACGCGACCCGGCTGGTGCAGAACCTGACCCGCGAGCTTGCGGAGCGCGAATCGGGCCGAGCCGCGCTGGAACGTCGGGTGCAGCGAGCCGCAACCCGGCTCGGGGAAGTCGAGGCCGCGCTGGCGCAGGACTCCGCCAGCCAGGCAAAGGAGGCGGACCGACTGGAACGGGAGCGAGCCTCGCTTGCGGTCCAGGAGGCGGAACAGGAGACCGCCCGGGAGCACCGGGTCGAGTGGCAAGTCCGGGGAGCCCACCTGGGGGCGCGCGTCCGGGCCACCGAAGAGCGGCTCAGCCGGGCGGTCGAAACAATCGCCGCAGCCGAGGCGGCCGCCCAATCCCTGGCCGGTGACATCGTGCGGCTGGACGAGGAAGGGACCACCCTCCGGGAGCAGGAAGCGCGGTGGCACACCCAGCGGGACGAGAGGTGCCGGATCCTGGATGGCCTGGAGCGCGCAGCGGCAGAATCGGAGGCCGCACTGGCCGGGGCCGGGGCCCGGCTGACCGAGGCGGAAGCTGCGGTCCAGCGGCTCCGGTCGGAATTGGATTCCTCCAGCGAAGAGCATCACCACCTGGAAGTGGAGCTGACCGAGGCCGGCGGGCTCCGCCGGAGTATCGTGGAGCGGGTCGAAACCGAGTGGAAGCAACCATTCGAGCAGCTGCTGGCCCGAGCCGCGCTGCTCGACCTGGATCGGGAGGCGTTGGAGACGGAGGCGGAGCGCCTGGCCGCGGCACTCGAAGCGATCGGCCCGGTCAATCCGCTCGCGGTCGAGGAACACGCCGAGGAAACCAAGCGCCTGGCCTTCCTGACCGCGCAGCGGGACGATCTGGTGGCGGCCCGGCATTCCCTGCTCCAGGCCATCAAGGAGATCGACAGCACGGCGCTGGCGATGTTCCTGGACACCTTCACCGCGATCCAGCAAAACTTCCAGCAGGTCTTCCAAACGCTCTTCGGCGGGGGTGAGTGCCAGCTCAAGCTGGCCAACCCGGACGATCCGCTGGAGAGTGAGATCGACATCCATGCCGCGCCGCGGGGCAAGCGGATCCAGAGGATCCACCTCCTTTCCGGGGGTGAGCGAACCCTGGTCGCAGTCTCGCTCCTCTTCAGCATCTATCTCTCGAAGCCGAGCCCCTTCTGCCTGCTCGACGAAGTGGACGCACCGCTGGACGACGCCAACGTGGGCCGATTCACCACCCTGCTGGACGAGTTCAAGGGAAACACCCAGTTCGTGGTGATCACTCATAACCCGCGCACGATGCAGGCGGCGGATGCGGTGTACGGGGTAACCATGCAGGAGCCCGGGGTGTCCACGATCGTGGGGGTGCGTCTGGCCGAGCCGGTGGCGTAGCTGCTGGCCATCGGTTCTTAGCTCCTCCCCATGCTCATCCTCCTCCGTTCCGACGCGTCCGCTGCGGATCGGGCCCGGCTCACCTCGTTGCTCGAGTCCCTCGGCCTCCCGTTCCAGGTAATCGAATCGGCGAGCCGGAGCGCAATTGCGCTCCTCGGGGGAGACGGCCGGGTCGATCCGGCCCGGTTTGCCGCGCTGTCCGGGGTGGACGAGATCATACCGTTGACCCGGCCCTACCGCATGGTGGCGCGGGAGTGGCGGCCGGAGCCCACGGTGGTCTCCCTGCCCGGCGGGGTGTCGGTCGGCGGGAAAGAGATCGTGGTCTTTGCCGGGCCGTGCGCGGTGGAGAGCGAGGAGCAGATCCGCGCGACCGCCCGGGCGGTCAAGGCCGCGGGCGCGGTGGCGCTCCGGGCGGGGGCGTTCAAACCCCGCACCTCGCCGTATGCCTTTCAGGGGCTCGGGCCGGCCGGACTCGAGCTGCTCCGCGAAGTGCGGGAAGAAACCGGGCTGCTGCTCGTGACCGAGGCCCTTGACGAGGCCGGCCTGGAGCAGGTGGAGCAGGTTGCCGATATCATCCAGATCGGCGCCCGCAACATGCAGAACTACGCCCTGCTCAAGCGGGCGGGGCGCGCCGGCAAGCCGGTGCTCCTCAAGCGGGGAATGACCGCCACGCTGACCGATTTCCTGCTGTCGGCGGAGTATGTGCTGTCGGAGGGCAATGCGAACGTCATCCTGTGCGAACGCGGCATCCGAGGCCTGGACGGCTCGAGCCGCACTTTTTTTGACGTCAATGCCATCGCTACGGTGAAATCGCTGTCGCACCTGCCCATCCTGGCCGATCCCAGTCATGGCACCGGGAAGCGCGCCCTGGTTCCGGCCGCTGCGCGCGCAGGAATCGCGGCGGGAGCGGACGGATTGCTGATCGAGGTGCACGTGAGCCCGGAGGAGGCACTCTCCGACGGGGCGCAGAGCCTGTATCCGGAACAGTTCGGGCTGCTGATGGAGGAGGTGCGCGGGATTGCGGCTGCCATCGGGCGGAAGGTGGCCCGGTGAAGGCTATTGGCTATCGGCTATTGGCTTTGGGCTGTTCGTTGTTCGCGATCGGCGGTTGGTTTCCTCCCGGACCGGTCGCGGCGGCTCAGGCGCCGGACCCGTTGACCATCGTCCGGAGGGCGGGGGCAGTCTATCGCGGGCTCAACTCGCTGCAAGCCGATTTCGTCCAGGTCATCCAGGACGCGGTTCTCGGCGACACGTTGACCTCCCGAGGGAAGCTGTATCAGTCGGGAGCGAGCGCCTTCGCGATGCGATTCAGCGATCCTCCCGACGAAGCGATCGTGATCGATGGAAAGTACGTGTGGGCCTATACGCCGAGCTCCGCTCCGGGGCAGGTGATCCGGATGCGGATGGAGACGGACCCGGTCTATGGGGCCAATTTGCTGGCGCGGATCCTGGACCGCCCGGCGGAGCGGTACACCAGTACCTGGCTTCGGGCCGATACGGTGAGCGGGCGCCGGGTGGACGTGGTGGCGATCGTACCTCGGTCGGCCAACGTGAATTTCACCAGGGCGGTGCTCTGGCTGGACAAGGAGGACTGGCTGCCCCGGCGGATCGAGCTCGACGAATCGCCCGGCGTCCGGCGAATCCTGACCTTGGCCCGGCTCCGGCCCAACGCGGTGATCGAGCAGGAACTGTTCGAGTTCCGAGTTCCCAGAGGGGTGAGGATTGTAGACCAGTAGGCCTCCGTTGGGCTACGGAATTCACCCCACTCGAGCAATCGCCGTCATTTGACGGGGAACCGGAGGATTCATGAGGTACGCCGCAGCCCTGGTGGTCGCGCTCGTCGGGTGTGCCGGACTGGATACCGTGACCGGCACTACGCTTTACGTCGGCACCTATACCGCCACGGCATTCGGTATCACGCCCGCTGGCCAATCGGCGATCGACGTGCTGGCGGCCGGAGGTTCCCTCAGCATCACCATCACCAAGAACGGCAGCACGACCGGATTGCTCAATCTGCCCTCCAGCGTGACCGGGGGAGCCCCGGTGATGGCGAGCATGGCGGGCACCGCAGAGATCACCGGCCTCACGGTCCAGTTCCAGCAGACGGCCGACACGTTCGTGCGGGACCTGGTCTGGTCCCGCATCGAGGGAGTCCTCATGGTGGCCGAGCTCTCGGTGGGCGGCGCGACGTACAACATCGCCCTGGTGCGGCAGTAGGCCGGCCCTGGGCTCAGCGCGGCGACGGGAGCAGCGCGAACACTTTTTCCGGGGTGCCAGCCTGCATCAGGACCCGGCGGGCTTCGGCGAGGACCAGGTCGGCGGCGGTGGTATCGGGAATGATGCGGTCGGGGACAATCCCTCCGCCACCGACCAGCCTGCGGCCCGCATCGCTCTTGACCTCGGGGCGCGGCAGGGTATCTCCAGCCTCGGGGCGGGGCGGCCGCTGAATCTGTCTCCCGTTAGGGGTGAGCCAGAGCGCGGTCGTCAGAGTCAGCGTCGTCCCCCCGCCCAGACTGAAGCTGCTCTGGGTGACTCCCCGGCCAAAACTCACGGTGCCAAGCACGAGGGCCCGGTCGTGGTCCTGGAGGGCCCCCGCCACCACTTCAGCGGCGCCAGCGGTGCCGCCGTCGATCAGCACCGCGAC
>DATECI010000203.1:0-2055 GCA_035286985.1 Gemmatimonadales bacterium | reverse complement strand
GCTGTACCTCGCCACCGCAATGACCCGCCGCCGCTTCCCGGCCGCGTCCGAGCCCCGTCGAGCCAGCCTCCCGAGGCTCGGCCCCATCTTGCCACCAGCCCCCAGAATCAGGAGATCTCCCTGCAAAGCGCCCAGCGCCTCGGTCACGGCCGGGGTGGGACGGGACAATGCGTCGTCGAGGGATGGTTCATCCATCATGAGCCGCAACCGGTTCGCCGCCGTTCACCGTTCCCCACCCCTACTATACTCCCCCCCGTGAGCAGCCAACATACCACCACCCCGGTGACCCGAGGGCAAACGTGCTGACCGGCCCCGAGCTCGAGGCGCTCCGCGACCGCCTGCCCGGCGATCCGGACCTAACCCGCTTGCTCGCGACCTTGCAGCGCCGCGCCGGCCCCGGCCTGGTAGCCCTCCCGCCGATCCCCCGAGTCAAGGCGCTGCTTTCCCGGGACGGCGGCGTCTGTCCCAACGACGGCGCGACCCTCCGCTTCGATCCCTGGAGCGCGGAGCGGCACGCTTGCCCCCGCTGCGGCGGGGTCTTTTCCGGCGAACCCCACCATCGCCACTGGGCCCGGGCCCAGCATCTGTGGCTCGCCGAGCGGGCCGCCGAGCTCGCCCTGATCGCCGCGGTGACGGGGCAGGGGCCCCCGGCCCGCCGGGCGATCGAGCTGCTGGGGGCCTACGAGGAGCTGTACTTCACGGCGCCTAACCAGGACAACGTGCTCGGCCCCTCCCATCTCTTCTTCTCGACCTATCTCGAGTCGCTTTGGATCACCTCGTATCTCGCCGCCGCGACGATCCTGCGCGAAGCCGGCCAGCTACCCGACCAGCACGCCCAAGCCATAAGCCACGTGGCCGAAGCAGCCGCGAACCTGATCGGCGAGTTCAACGAGGGACTCTCCAACCGCCAGACCTGGCACTCGGCCGCGCTGGCGGCCATCGCGGTGTGGTTCGACGATACCGAGCTCATGGGAACAGCGGTGGAATCCCGGACTGGCCTGGTTGGTCACCTGGCCGATGGATTCGGCAGTGACGGGCTCTGGTGGGAAGGCGAGAACTATCACCTGTTCGCCCTGCGCGGGCTGATGGTTGGCCTCCATTGGGCCCGCGCCATGGGCTTCGATCTCCTGGAGGACCCCGAGGCACGCCGCCACTTTCGGGCGGTCCTGCTCGCGCCGGCCCGGTCCGCCCTCCCCGATTTCACCTACCCGGCGCGGCGCGACTCCCGCTACGGCGTCTCCCTGGCGCAGCCGGCCTCCCTCGAGCTCTGGGAGATCGGCCGCGCTTGGCTCGGCGGCGATCCGGAGCTCGACGCCTGGCTTGCCGCGCTCTACGCGTTACCGGCGGGCTCCTCTGCCACCGAGCCGTACGACGCCTGGTTGCACGACGCGGGGGTCCCGGTCCCCGAGCGTCCCACGCGAGGCGACCTCTCCTGGTGGGCCCTCACCGCGATCCAACCTGCCCCACCTACGGCGGCGCCGTGGACCCCGCAGAGCGTGCTCCTGGCCGACCAGGGCCTGGCTGTACTGCGCCTTGGGGGGCTCTACGCGAGTCTCGAATGCGGACCGAAGATCGGCGGGCATGGTCACCCCGACCGCCTCCATCTCACGGTCCATGCCGGCGGTTGGCACTGGCTCCCCGACCCGGGAACCGGCTCCTACGTCCAGCCCTCGCTCGCCTGGTATCGGTCCGCGCTCGCCCACAATGCCCCGACCCTCGACGGCGTGAACGCGGCCGATGCCGATGCCTGGTGCGCCGCGTTCGACCTGGCTCCGGGCTGGGCCTGGACCCGAGCCAGAGCGGGCGGCCTAACCCGCACGATCATTGCCGGACCGAGTCACCTCCTCGACCTGGTCGAGCTCGATTCCGCCGACCCGCACGAGCTCTTGCTCCCCTGCCATCCCCACGGGGAATGGACCATTGAATCAGCCGGAAACTGGGAGCCGGGCGAGCTTGCCCACCCGTTCGTGACGGAGGTGGAGCGGAATGTCCCAGCCGGCTCCGGCCCCCTCACCCTGACCGTCCGCCGGCCCGGCAGGGTCGAAACGCTGCGGA
>DATECI010000202.1:0-2028 GCA_035286985.1 Gemmatimonadales bacterium | reverse complement strand
AGGCCGACGTCGTAAATGCTGTTCAGCGCGGTCCGGATCCCGGCGAAGAGCCGGGTGCTGAACCACAGGAAGGCCGGAATGGCGATAAGAGAGAGCGAGCGACCCACCGTGGTGAGGCGCCCCAGGATGGCCTCGATCGTGGAGAAGGGGTCGCGTCCCGGCGTAACATCGTGGGGCGGGAGGAACCGCTCGAACAGCAGGCTCGGATCGACGATCGGGCCGGTGGCCACGAGCCACTGGAGCAAGAGTCCCAGGCCGGCGAACAGGAGGAGCACCAGGGGGAGGGCGGCGAGCAACCCGTCGAAGGTGAGGGCGCTCGCCAGAAAAGGGATGTTGTTCTCGTCAGCGGCCTGGAGGGTCCGCCAGGCAAAACCGCGAACCGAGCGGTACCAGGCGCGGTGCCGGCCTTCGGTCAGGCGACCGGCTCCTCATCCTCGTCCGCCAGCGCCTTGTGCCGGCGGGCTCGGGCTTCGGCCAACCGTTGCTCCAACTCCCGCCGAGCTCCGGCAACCCCGCGCCGACGCGGCGGCGGCTCAGCGCCCGAAGTCTGCTTGGCCCCCGAAACGCCGGGCGCCATGAGGTCGTCCTCGTCTTCTTCGCTCTCCTCTCCCCCCAGCGAGCGGTGGACCGGCTCTTCCGGAGTGATCCCCTCTTTCAGGTCCGACAGGGCCTGATCTGCTGCATCCCGCAGCTTGGTGAGCCGCCGGCCCACGACCCGACGGGTGTGATCCCCAGAATGGGGCGCGAACAGGAGGGCCAGCCCTGCGCCCAGTGCTCCGCCGATCAGGAACCACACCACCGATGAGCCGTCGCGCTCAACCAAGACAACGCCTTCCGGTTTCCGCTTCATGTCGGGTCCTCCTTTAAGCTATTAGCTAATAGCTAATAGCCCATGGCTCACTCTCCCGCCTCGGCATCATCCAAGGCCCGCCCCTGGGCCTGATGCAGCTGCTCCCAGCTCAACCCCGGCGCCCGCACGAACCGCTCGACCAGTTTCGCGGTGTCACCCACCCGGAGCTGGTCGAACAGGAATCCGAAGGTGCGCTCGAGATCGGCGGCAATCGCCGATCGGACGTCCTCCGGCAGGTCCCAGGTTTCCCGCTTGAACGGCCCGATGGCCTTCTTGCGGGCCCGGTAATAGAACTGCTCCGGCGTGTCGTTGGACTTGCGCTCGCCGGCGGCATTCTGGTCGAGCCACTGCAACATCCGCTCCCGCAGAGCGCGGGGGAGCTTGGGATGATCGAAGATGATGTTCTGGAAGTTGGTAGCGAGATGGATTTCGACCGTCTCGATCCGGGGGAAATGACCGAACGCGTCGGGCGGCAGGGTGCTGGCCCCATGCTGTACGGCGCCGCCTAACCCGTAGGAATCTCGCGCCGCCCGGGACAACGCTTCCAGGGCGGTGAGGTCCAGCTTCACCTCGGCAATGGTTCCGTCCGGTAGCACCACGCCCCCATGCGAGGTCCCGGTTTGCACCGAGATCTTGCTCAGGCCCGCGAGGCCTCGGCCCAGGCCGGCGAGGGTGCGATTGTAGCCATCCATGAAGGCATGGAGCTCCTCCACGGTGCTGTTCTTCATCCCTACCTCACCGATCTCCCCACCCACCGACACGGTGACACCCGTGGGCTCAAGCGACCGGATGAACCCCGTTACTTCTGCTGCCCGCTCGTAGTTTGCCCGTTGCTGGAGATCCAGCGTCGGTTGCCCAAGATCCACCAGGGTCGACGTGTCCACATCGACATTGAAGAAGCCGGCGCCCACTTCTTCGGCAATCAACTTCTTCACTTCGCCGACCTCTGCTTCGGGACCGGCCGCATATTTCTTCGCGTTGACCTGGCAATGGTCACCCTGAATGAAGAGCGGCAGGGCGTATCCTTCCCGGAGGGCCGCGGCGAGCATGATGGCCACGTACTCGGCGGGTCGCTGCTCGGTATAGGCAATCTCCGAGCGGGCGATCTCCAGAATGAGCGCCCCCGCGTTGCGCGCTAGGGCAGCCCGGAACACCGCCCGCGCAGTATCGTAGGCCAT
>DATECI010000201.1:0-2887 GCA_035286985.1 Gemmatimonadales bacterium | reverse complement strand
AGCAGGCCAGTACCTGCTACGTCTGCGGCTCCGCCACTCCGCCAGCCATTGATCGGCTAACGGGAGAGATTGCGATCCCGGAAGGCCTCGCCCCGCTCCCCGCGGCTTCCGAGGCCATGGTTCGGAAGCTCAAGGCATCGCTCGGCAGTCACTACGAGCTGGGGCAGCTGATCGGCCGGGGTGGATTTGCCGAGGTCTTTCAGGTCCGGGATCTCTGGCTCAAGCGGGATCTGGCCCTCAAGGCGATCCGGCCCGATCTGATCGTCTCGGATACGATCCTGGCCCGGTTCCGCCGGGAAGCCGAGGCGGTGGCGGTGCTTCGTCATCCCAACATCGTTCCCATTTACGATATCGGCGACGCGGATGGCATCCTGTACATCCTGATGCCCCTCATCAAGGGAGAAAGCCTCAAATCGCTGCTGGCCCGAGACGGCCGCCGCCCGATCAATGAAGCCCGCCGGATCATGCTCGAAGCCGCGGGCGCGCTCGGGGCGGCTCACGAAGCGGGGCTGATCCATCGCGACATCAAACCCGAGAACATCATGCTCGAGGGCAAGGCTCGCCGGGTCCTGGTCATGGATTTCGGGATTGCCAAGGTGATGGATGCCGCCGGGGACACTACCCTCACCTCCACGGGAACCATCGTCGGCACTCCCCACTACATGAGTCCCGAGCAGGCGAGCGGCGATACTCATATCGATGCCCGGACCGACCAGTACTCTCTTGCCGTGGTCGGGTATCACATGCTGACCGGGTCGGTCCCGTTCGAGGGCGACAGCACCCGGCAGGTGCTGTTCAAGCAGATGATGGAATCTCCCCGATCCATGCGGGAGTTGGTTCCCGAAGTACCGGAGGCGCTCATGGAATCGGTGTCGCGCGGTATGGCCAAGGAGCCAGCCGAGCGGTTTCCGACCATGGATGCCTTTGCCGAAGCGATCGAGCAGACCATCGCGGAAGAGACCCGAGCGGCCGCGCTGGCGGCTCTGCCCAAGCGGAAACGCAATCCGGTTCCCTGGATGCTGGCCGGTGCCAGTGCGCTGGCGGTAGTCGCCGTCGCAGTGGCGCTGCTCCGCCCCCCCTCCGCTGCGGAGACCCGCTTGGCGGGTCCCTCCTCGGGCGGGGCCACCCAGACTGCCGTACCTGCCTCCGATTCGGCCGGCTCGGCGGCGCCCAAGGTCCCGGCGCTCCAACCGGCGCCGGCTCCTTCTCCCGCTCCACCCCCGGCAGCTTCCCGGCGGGTAACCGAGACCTCCCGCAGGAGCACGGTCCCCGCCCCGGTGGTGAATCCTCCGCCAGCGCCGGAATCGCTGACCTGCGCCCGGGCCGCGGCCGGGGACGACCGCGATCTTGCCTTTCGCTCTTGCACCAGTGAAGCCGAAAGAGGCAATCCCGTCTCCCAGCGACTCCTCGCGGGACTGTACGACCGCAGCCAGGTGCCCGGACACGACGCCGAAGCGGTGAACTGGTACCGCAAGGCCGCCGACGCCGGCGATCTTCCGTCCCTGCTTCGGCTGGGGCAGTTGATGAGCCTCGGCAAGGGAACCCCCAAGAACGAGCTCGACGCGACTGCCCGTATCAAGCAAGCGGCTGAGGCCGACTACCAACCTGCCTGGACGGTGCTCGCCGATCGCTACGAGCAGGGATTGGGGATCCGGAGGAGCGATAAGGATGCCGCCTACTGGCTTCGGAAGGCCGCGGAAAAGGGCGACGTCTCGGCCCAGGCCATGGTCGGGGATCTCTTCATGCGCGGCAAGGGCGTGGACAAGGACGAGACCGAAGCAGTGCGCTGGCTCAAGCTCGCCGCCGAGAAGGGCCATCGGGAGGCCCAATATGGCCTGGGAATGGCCTACCTCCGGGGCCGGGGCGTGGCAAAGTCCGACTCGGCGGGTTATGCATGGCTCGAGAAGGCAGCCGAGCGGGGCCACCTCGAAGCGCAGCGAGAGGTTGCCAGGCGCAAGCAGTAATGCCCGCCAGCGTTACGCATCCCTGCCCCAACTGCGAGAGCCCGGTTCCCGCCGATGCCCTCTTCTGCCCCGCCTGCGGGCTCTCCGCCGCGAGCTCCATCCTGAGCGACACGCTGGTCGGCACCGGATCGGACCAGACCGGTACCCCGAGCTACGAGCTGGTGCCCGAGCGCCTGCAAGCGGCGCTGGGCCCGAATTACCAGCTGGGCCGGCTGCTGGGCCGGGGGGGGTACGCGGAAGTGTTCACCGTGCGCGACCGCCGGCTTGAGCGGGAGCTGGCCCTCAAGGTGCTCCGCCCCGACCTGATTCTCTCGGAGCAACTGCTGACCCGGTTCCGCCGGGAGGCTCTCGCGGTCGGCAGCGTGCAGAATCCCCACATCGTTCCGGTATACGATGTGGGCGAGTCCGACGGCGTGCTGTGGCTCCTCATGCCGCTGATCCAGGGAGAAACCCTGAAGAGCATCCTGGCGCGGGAAGGCCACCTCCCGGTACCGGAGGCGCGCCGGATTCTGCTCGAGGCGGCCGAAGCGCTCCAGGCCGCCCACGAGGCCGGAGTGGTCCACCGGGACATCAAGCCCGAGAACCTGATGATCGAGGGGAAGAGCGGCCGGGTCATGCTGATGGACTTCGGGATCGCCAAGGCCATGGATGCCGGCAGCGATCACACCCTGACCGGCACCGGGGTGATCATCGGGACGCCGAAATACATGAGTCCCGAGCAGGCGATGGGAAAGCACGGCCTCACCGCGGCCAGCGATCAGTATTCGCTGGCGGTAGTCGGCTATCAAATGCTGTCGGGGCGGGTACCCTTTGAGGGAGAAAACGTCCGCGAAGTCATGGCCCGGCAGCTCTTCGACGAGCCGATCCCACTCTCTCGCCTCCTTCCCGACATCCCACCGGAGGTTTCTTCCACAATCCACCAG
>DATECI010000200.1:0-3222 GCA_035286985.1 Gemmatimonadales bacterium | reverse complement strand
CCCGTTCCCTCCTCGGAAGACAAGTCCTCCGCCGGGGTGGTTAGCGCGCTTGATATCGCCGGGCTTGGAGTCAGCCGGCGAGAAGAGGGCGAATCGGAGTGGCTGGGGATCAACGGTCCGGTCATGTTGTCGCGCCCGTGCAATTGCGATACCGCAACTTAGCCCACTTCCGCCGGGAACGCTTGTGGACCCGGCGACAGCACCATTCAAAGTGCAATGCGCATGGGTGTGGTGTCCAATATACAGTCATGTTGCGTTCACGCATCGCGAAGCCTACCATTGTGTTGCGCCGCTCTCCAGCCCTGTGTCATCGCTGCGGCACAGTTTTCGCCTTTTCGCTCCCGCTGGTTAACCCCTCACTCGAATCAAAGTAGTCGGAGGTTCATGGGAAGCGCGATGGCCGCTGAATCCAATCGCCGCGAAAGCCGCGGCCGCGAAACTCCCGCATCGCGCGATCCGCTCTCCATACCGCCGGAAGTCAAAGCCGGGATCCGAATCCTCCTGGTAGACGACGAGCGCACCCTCCGGGAAAGCTGCGCCAGCGTCCTCCAGATGGACGGCTTTGCGGTTACCCTGGCGGGTCGTGGCGAGGAGGCCCTGGAGCTCCTTAAGCAGCGCAAGTTCGACATCATGCTGGTGGACCTCTATATGTCGCAAGTCTCCGGGCTCGAGCTCCTGCGTGCCGCCCTGGAGGCCAATCGCGACATGATCGTGGTCGTGATGACCGGAAATCCCAGCGTGACCACCAGCATCGAAGCCCTCCGCGCCGGTGCCTGGGATTACCTCCCGAAACCGTTCTCGGCCACTCACCTCCAGGTGCTGATTGGCCGGGCCTCTCACGCCGTAATGGTGCATCGCGAGGCAACCGAGCTCCGCCAGCAGGTGCTGGAGCAGCACAGCCACGGCGGCTCGCTCACCCTGATCGGCATCTCTCCGCTCTTCCGCAAGGCGGTTGAGCTGGCCCGCAAGGTGGCGCCCACCGACGCCAGCGTATTCATCAGTGGCGAAAGCGGGACCGGAAAGGAAGTCTTCGCCCAGCTGATCCACGAGCACAGTCGGCGGTCCCGCAAGCCGATGGTGCCGATCAACTGCGCCGCCTTGCCCGAGCCGCTCCTGGAATCGGAGATGTTCGGCCACCGGAAGGGCGCTTTCACCGGAGCCGACCGTGACAAGCCTGGCCTGCTGGAAACCGCCAACGGTGGAACCCTCTTCCTCGATGAGTTGACCGAGATGCCCTTGGCCATTCAGGCCAAGCTCCTTCGGGTCATTCAGGATGGGGTGGTCCGGCGGGTCGGCTCGGAGTCCACCGACGCGCAGGTGGATGTCCGGTTCATCTCCGCGACCAATCGCGACCCCCAGCAAGCGGTGGAGAGCGGGCTGCTCCGGGGTGACCTCTTCTACCGGCTGCGGGTAGTGCCCATCACCCTGCCCCCGCTCCGGAAGCGGCAAGAAGACATCCCGCTCCTGGCCAACCATTTCCTCACCTACTACTGGCACCGCCATCGCCAGATGCCCGACCGGTGCCCCAGACTGAGCGAGGAGAGCATCGCCTTCCTCCGCTCCCGCCCCTGGCGGGGGAACGTGCGCGAGCTCCAGAACGTGATCGAGCACGCCGCGGTTCTCCTCGAGCCGGACCAAGTGGTCCAGCCTGACGACATCCCGCTCTACGAGGAAGGCGAGGGAGATGCGGCCGGCGGCCTGGACAGCCCGGCCGCGGTCGGGGGAACGATGCTCGGCGCCGGCAATGCCAACGAGCCGTACCACGTTGCCAAGGATCGGGTGGTCGCCCGGTTCGAGAAGGAATACCTCGCGGCCCTGGTAGCCCGCGCCACCGGCAACATGTCCAAAGCCGCCCGGCTGGCCGGAGTGGACCGGACCACGCTCTACCGCTTGATGGAAAAACACCAGCTGGTGCGGGCCAATTCTGAGGAAGCCGCCGGGTGACTTCGGTGTCCCTGAACGGCTCGCTGTTCCAGGCGCTGGAAAAAGCCGGACAAACTGTTGCCGCGGACGCCCTGGATTTGCTCCAGGTGGATTCCGCCTCCACCGACGAAATCGCCAATCATCTGGGAGCCATCACGGGCGCAATCCGCGCCGCCCTGGGCGGGGTTCCGCTTCCCGACCTGCCCCGCAACCACCTGGCCCGCCGGAGCCTTCAGGCGCTCCGCATTGCCTTCCTCAACGAAATCGCCGCCCAGGACCGGATCCCGGAGAGCCGGGAGATCCTGCGGACCTTGCAGGCATTCGAGGTCGTGGCCGGGGCGCTGGAAGGGGATTGGAGCCACCGCTTTACCGACCGGCTCTCCGGCCCCGACGGCCTTGAGTTGGTGGTGGAAGTCGCCCACGACCTGCGCTCTCCCCTCACTTCGATCTTGTTCCTGGCCGAGACCCTGCGCCGGGGCCGAAGCGGGCCGCTGACCCCGATTCAGGAGCGGCAAATCGGCCTCATTTACGCCGCGGCGTTCGGGCTCACCTCGGTGGCGAGCGACGTGATCGAGTTGGCCCGCGGCGGCGAGCGGCAGCTCGAGTCGGAGCCGCTCCCCTTTTCGGTTGGAGACATTCTGGAGTCGGTGCGGGATATCGTCCAGCCTATTGCGGAGGAGAAGGGGCTGGAGGTGCAATTGAACGGAGCGGGCGAGGGCCTCCGGGTTGGTTATCCCGTCGCCCTTTCCCGGGTCCTGCTCAACTTGACCACCAACGCGCTCAAGTTCACCGATGAAGGGAGCGTGCAGGTGTCCGCCCGGGAAATGGGGGAGAGCGCCATCGAGTTCTCGGTCCGGGACACCGGACGGGGCATTCCGCCCCAGGCCATGGCCATGCTGTTCGAGCCCTTCCGCCGGCGCCAGAAAGAGCGGGATTACGCATTTTCCGGTTCTGGACTGGGACTCTCCATTTGCCGAAAACTCGTCGAAGCCATGCGGGGTGAGCTCAAGGTCGAGACCACCCAGGGGGCGGGGACCCGATTCTACTTCGCGCTCGAGCTTCCCCGCACCGGCATGTCGGAGCCGTCCTGAACCGGGCCCCCGTAGGACATGGTCTCCTGACAACGACTTAGCTACCTTTACTAGCGGGACGGCCGCGGGCCAATGGGGCCCCGGTTCTGAGTCCTAACTGGAGCGACTTCACCGCTTCGCTCCCCGACCGAATTCCTTGACCCCACTCCGGGGCCCGGGAAGCGGAGGGGAGCAAGGGAAAGGCGAATCGCGGAAAAGAAACCCCATC
>DATECI010000199.1:0-11014 GCA_035286985.1 Gemmatimonadales bacterium | reverse complement strand
GGATCGGAGGGCCGCTGTCGCGGAGGGCCGCCGCGGCGCGGATGGCCAGGTGAACCCGCTTCTGAGCGGTGAGCCGGGCCACGACGAGCAATCCGGTTCCCCCCCGGGTCCAGGGATACGAGGTCGTATCGACCGGCATGGGCTGGACGTGGGAAGCGACGTCGCGGCGTCCCGAGGCCCGCTCCGCGATGGCGGCGAGCTCGGGGGAGACCGCGGTAACGATTCGAGCGTGCCCTAACACGTAGCGACCGAGCCGTCGCGCGGCTCGATGGGCGGACAGCAGCCGGCCATCGGTGCCATGGAGGGTCACCACGGCGGGAAGCTCGGGAGGCGACGCGAAGCCCGCCGGAAACCACCAGTGCGCGTGGATGACTGTTGGAGCGGTCGGGCGGTCGGGTGGTCGGCCGGTCGCTTCGGCCCGGGCTCCCCGGCGGAGGGCCCGGACCAGCCGGGCCAGGGCGAGCAAGCCCCGGGGGGAGCGGACCGCGTCCTGCATGGTACCTCGATAGGCCAGGGTCTCCCGCTCCGGCCGGGCGCAGCGCACCCGGCGCACCGGGATCCCGTCGAGGCACTCGCGGCCTCCCCTGCCCCGATCAGCCGGGGCAACTACCCGAACCTCGTGGCCGCGATCCCGCAGCGCGAGAGCGAGGGGATGGAGAAAGGCGCCGGCGAGATCGCCAGGGTGGCGGGGGTAGTTGTGGGTGAGGAAAACGACGACCACGCCTGCTATTCGGCCTTCCGCGCCAGCTGCCGCATCTCCTCGCGAAAGCCGGCGATCAGCTCGCCCACGAAGCCGAATCCGAAGAGGGCGATGCCGCTGATGACCATGGTTTCGACCAGATTGAGCAAGGGCCGGAATCCGATGCCATATCCGAACCGGAGCACCAGGGCGACCAAACCCGCCAGGAGCCCCACGCTGAACAGCACCGCCCCCAGTACTCCGAAGAAGAGCATCGGCTTGCGGCCGAACTTGAGCTGGAACCAGACCGAGAGGAGGTCGAGCACGCCCACCGGGATACGGCGCCAGGTGAATTTTGAGATCCCGGCATGGCGGGGAAGGAGGGCAACCGGATGGGAGGTGAGCCGCCAGCCGTCGGCCGCGGCGATCACCACCATGTAGCGATGCCAGTCGGGACGGAGGGAGACTCCGGTCATGATCTCCCGGCGCCAGGCCTTGACCGAATTGAGGTCTTCGACTTTCACGCCGAAGAGCCGCCGGCAGAGCCAGTTGTACACCCCGCTCACGAAGGCCTTGTCGTATTTCCCTTGCTTGGTGCCGGTCACGATGTCGGCCCGGCCTGCCAGAATAGGAGCGACCAGCGCCGGAATATCAGCGGGGAGGTACTGCAAGTCGGCTGGATAGAAGACCAGCACCTCTCCCACTGCGGCTTCGGTTCCGCTCCAAAGGGCGTCGGCGATGCCCCGGCCCCGCCGGTGGGTCACCACCCGGAGAAAATCGTGGTCGGCCTGGAGCCGGGCCAGGACCGGCCCCGTCGCATCCCGAGAACCGTCGTCCACTACGATGACCTCGAAGCTGAACGGGACCGGCCGGAGGGCTTCGGCGCAGAGCTGAACGAATCGGGGAAGGTTCTCCGCCTCATCCCGGGCGGGCACCAGGACGCTGACGTCCACGGCGCGGGGCTGGCTCATACCCGCTTGCGCATCCGAGCGGGCAGAATCCCCAGCTGGTCGCGGTACTTCGCGACGGTGCGACGGGCGATTTGGATTCCCTGTTCCTGAAACAAGTGAACGATTTGCTGGTCGGTGAGCGGCTTCCCGGCATCTTCCTCCTGGACCATCTTTTCCAGCTTGGCGCGAATCGAGCGGGCGCTGGCGTCCTCGCCCGAGGCCGTGGTCAGGGCGCTGGAGAAGAAGAACTTGAGGGGGAGGACGCCGCGGGGCGTTTGCACGTACTTCTCGTTGGTCACCCGGCTCACGGTGGACTCGTGCATGCTGATGACTTCGGCCACCTCGCGAAGGGTGAGCGGTTTGAGGTATTCCACTCCCTTCTCGAAGAAGGCCCGCTGCCGGTCCACGATGAAGTTCATCACCTTGAGCATGGTCTGCCGGCGCTGCTCGATCGCCTGGATCATCCAGTTGGCGCTGTTCAGCTTGTTGGCGATGAACTCCCGGTTTTCCGGAGTGAGCTTCTTCTTGTCGCGGGCGATATCCTGGTAGCTCCGGCTCAGCCGGAGCCGGGGCACCCCGGAATCGTTCAGGGTCACCCGGTACTTGCCGTCCACCTTGTCCACGATGAGATCAGGGATGATGTAACCGTCGCTCCGGTCGGCGTACTTGAGGCCGGGCTTGGGATCGAATCGGGAGAGGCTGTCTCCCGCTGTCTGGACCTCGATGGGCTCCACTCCGAACCGCTTGGCCAATTCGTTCCAGCGATGCGCAATGAGATCCGGAAAGGCCTCCGCCACGAGCCGGTAGGCGAGTGTGCTGGTTTCGCTGGCTTCGCGGAGCTGAAGGAGGAGGCATTCACGGAGGTCTCGGGCTCCGATGCCGGGGGGGTCGAGCTTCTGAATCAACTCGAGCATCTGCTCGGTTTCGGGCCCGGTATAGTAGGGCACGCCGGGACGATCGCCTCGGGGCTTCGGGCGGGTCGGGGCCGCCTCGGCGTGGGCTCCTTCCGACTCGCGGGTCGAGGCTCCCGGTTCGGGTAGCCCGATCCAGGTGGACTCCGGCTCGAGCGCGCCCGGGCCCGGGGAAGGGCTTTCTTCCCCATCGTCCTCAACGTCCTCCGGGTCCTCACCCACCTCGGTCCGGCTCTCGAGCAGGAGGTTGACCGAATCGCGAATTTCGTCGAGCGAAGCGCCCAGATATCCTTCGTCGGTGATGTTGCCGACGAATTCCACGCTGAGAAGCCGCTGGCGCGGGGTCAGGTCCATCATCTGGAGCTGTTCCCGCAGGTGATCGGCCAGGTCGGGCCGCTCGACGCACACCGGCTCCAAGTACTCCTGTTCCTCGTATTGCTGGCGCATCCCGCCGACATCGAAGCCGTTGAGGAGGATCTCTTCCCAGTCAATTTCCTGTTCCTTTTCCTGCTTCTCTTTTTCCTTCTCCTTCTCGGTCTCGGCCGATTCCTTGTCCTGATCCTCGTCCTCCGGCTCGAGCAACTCCAGGAACGGATTGACAAGGAGCTCCTGCTTGAGATGCTGCTGCAGATCCATCATGGGCATGTAGAGCATGTCCATGGCCTGGTAGAGCCGCGGATTGATCCGCTGCTCCTGCCGGAGCCCGGCCTGCTGGGAGAGCCCGGTCTTCACGGGTGGCGCTCCATCCGGCCCCGGAGCCGCGTGGTCATGGTCGGGCCGAGATAGAGCTCGGCCACCTGCTCGTTGTAGACCAACTCCCGTACGGTGCCCGCGGCCCGTACTTCGCCCTCGTACATGATGTAGGCGCGATCCACGATTTCGAACATGTGCTCGACGTTGTGATCGGTGATGAGGACGCCGATCCCGCGATGGCGCAGCCCCATGACGATGGTCTGGATGTCATGCACCGCGATGGGGTCCACTCCGGCAAAGGGCTCGTCCAGGAGCATGAATCTGGGCTCAGTGGCCAGGGCCCGGGTGATCTCGAGTCGGCGGCGCTCGCCGCCGGAGAGCGAGTAGGCCTTGTTTTCGCGAAGGTGCTTGATGCCCAGCTCCTCGAGCAACAGCTCCAGCCGGTCCCGACGTTCCTCGCGGGAAATGGGAAGGGTCTCCAGAATTGCGAGGACATTCTCCTGGACGCTCATCCGTCGAAACACCGATGGTTCCTGGGCCAGGTAACCGATGCCGGAGCGGGCCCGGCGGTACATCGGCTCCCCACTGACATCCCGCCCTTCGAGCTCGATCCGGCCGGCATCGGGCCGGATCAGTCCAGTGATCATGTAGAAGGTGGTGGTCTTCCCCGCCCCGTTCGGCCCCAGCAGCCCGACGATCTCGCCCTGGCTCACGTCCACGGCGACGTCCTTGACGACCATGCGCCGCTTGAACGATTTGCGCAGGCCGGTGGCGACGAGCCGGCCCGGACCGGCGCCATTGCCTCCGGTCATGGTCGCCTCGGAGGAACGCCCCGGGGGCGGAGCGAGTCGGGAACGATGGCGGTGGGCTCCAGCTGCACGCCGTCCACTTTGCCGGCCATCTCCACCCGCTCGACTTTCACCGTATCGCCCGGCTGCATGAAGAGGACGATCCGGTCGGCCCGGGAGTAGTTGATCGAAGGCCGCCCCCCGGGGGCGTTCGCGCCGGCGATCCGGTAGAACGAAGCGGCCGAACGCCAGGCTTCGAGCCGGCTGAGCACCGCCTTCCGCCCTCCCGCTTCCGCGGCGGTGGCCGGAGCAAACTCGGCCCGAATCGAATCGCCGGCGAGCCAGTCGCGCTCCCCTTGGGCGGTGTCGGGACGAAAGCCGACCCAGCCCCGACCAAAGGTGCGGAACTCGCGAAGAGTCTCTTCCGGCGTGTCGACCGCCAGCGAATCGCCTCGGATCTGGTAGTCGTCGGCAACCGCCTCGGGCCGAGGATTCTTGCCCCAGGCCAGGGTCTGGACCACTTTCTGGGCCTCGAGCTTCAGGTGGATGGTCTCGGCGCTCAGGTCGAGATCCCGGCTGGACACGGTCGCACTATCCCGACCGGTGACCGAGGTCAATTCCCGGTCGGCCAGGCTCAGATCGATTCGCTTCCCCGCCAGGGTAAAGCTGTCCGTTGCCGCCCGGCGAATCGAGGCGTTGCCGACCAGGGCGCCGGACCCGGTGCGGCCGGTGTCGAGCTGGAGCGAATCGCCCCGGCCCCGCAAGTCGCTCCGGTCGATGGTCACGGTTCCGCCGGCCCACATGAAACTCTGGCCCCGCAGGCGCACCCGGTCGGCCACCACGACGTAGGGTTCCGAATCGCCCCGACCGGTGTCCCGCACCGGCAACGTGAGCCTGGGCCGCTGCTCGGCAAAGACCTCCTCCAGTCCCCGAACCCCGCGGAGCCGGCGGTAGTAGTTCACGAAGGGTCCTTCCATCCGGGCGCTATCCCGGGTGTTGAGGTACACCACATTTCCCCGGGCTTCCCACTTTTCGTCGCCCTGGAGGTAGGTGCCGAAATCAGCGGAGACCCGGGCGGTTTCGTCGGCATAACGAAAATTTCCGATGAACTGCACCACCTGCCCCTGATACGACGCGATGCTGTCGGCCGAGATGCGGACATTCTGGCCCCGGCAGCGGAGCCGGACCGGGGTGCCGCCGGCAAAGTAGTTCTCGGTCGTCTCGGTCACTTGAGTACGGACGACCTGGCGGGCGCCTTCGAGGAGCTCGAGCCGGCAGGGCCGGTCCTGGCCCCAGAGCAGGGCAGCGGGGCAGAACAGGGCAGTTGGGCAGAACACTGCGGCGAAACGGAACGCGGTTCTGCCCGTTTGCCCGGCTGCCCTCCTGCCCGGCTTCATTGTCCGGGCCTCGGCAGCAAGATGCCCTTGCCCTTCTGGAAACCCTTGGGGCCGATGATTTCGAGATTCCGGAAGTCGATATCCGAGGTGAAGGACTTGCCGCCCCCGATCTCGGTCCCCGACTCGTAGGTGAAGGCACTGTCGCTCTGGACCCGGTTGGAGAGCCGGTCGTAGATCAGGTGCTCGGTCTTTAGCCGGCGGCCGTCGGCGGTTTCTACGACGACCTCGCCTCGCGCGTCGAGCTTGCCGCTCGCCGAGTTGTAGATCCCCCGCCGCGCGGTCAGGGTGCTCTTCTGAGTGCCCTGGGCATCGAGGAACCGGATCCGCAACCCGCGAAGATCGGTCACTTGCCGGGCCTGGTAGAGGTAGGCCGTGTCGGCTTCTACGAAGCTGCGCAGGACCCCTTGCTCGGTGAGCCGGGTGGACATCCTCACCATGATTTGGTCGGCGCTGTCGGCGCGCGCCGGGCCCTCGCCCGGGGTGACTCCGGTCTCGGTGCATCCAACCGCAAACCAGAGCATCGCGGCCTGGCAGAGGGGCAACCTCCACGGCGGGACCGGGATCATTCTCCCTCCCTCGCGGCCCGCCAGATCCGGAGCGTTCGGGCCATCAGGGCTTCGAGCTGATCGAGCGGCCACTGGGTTTCGGGATCGCTGGGCGCTCGCCCCGGGTCCGGGTGGGTCTCGAGATAGAATCCGTCGACGCCGGCTGCGGCCGCAGCGCCGAGGAGCGGAGGGATTGCGTCACGATTGCCTCCAGTAGTTCGTTCGGTCCCTCGTCCGGGTCGCTGCACCGCGTGGGTCGCGTCGAAGAGCACCGGCACGCCGGTAGCAGCCCGCAGCCGAGCAATGCTCCGTAGGTCCACGACGAGATCGCCGTATCCGAAAAAAGTTCCCCGTTCGGTCACTGCCACGTCGCTCCGGTTCCCTCCCCCTTGACGGACCTTCTCCACCGCCCCGGCCATATCCTCGGGTGCCATCCACTGCCCCTTCTTGAGGTTCACCGGCTTGCCGGTGCGCCCGCAGGCCACCAGCAAATCGGTCTGCCGGCAGAGGAATGCGGGGACCTGAAGAGCATCGGCCACTTCCGCCGCCGCCTGGGCCTGGCCGGGCTCGTGAACGTCGGTCAGGACCGGCAGCCCGCTTTCCTTCCGCGCCAAGGCGAGCAGCGCGAGTCCTCGCTCGAGCCCGGGTCCTCTGGGCGAGGTGGACCGGGACCGATTCGCCTTGTCGAAGCTCGCCTTCAGGCAGATTCGAAGGCCGAGTCGTTCCCCGATTTCCGCCAGGGTGCCCGCCACCCGGGGGAGCAGGTCGCCCTCTTCTGCCAGACACGGGCCCGCGACTAGAAAGGGCCCCGGGGAAAACTGCCAGCCGTTCACTTGCTCGATTCGATCAGCTCCTGGACCGCGCGGCTGGTGCGCCCGGCGAGCTGATCGGCCCGGCGCCGGGCGGCGGCAATGAACGACGCGAACAGCGGATGAGGGCGCATCGGCCGCGACTTGAGCTCGGGATGGAACTGGCAGCCGAGGAACCAGGGATGGTCGGGCAGCTCGACGATCTCGACCAGGCTGCCGTCGGGAGACTGCCCTGAGAGCCGGAGTCCGTGCTCGGCGAGCAGGTCGCGGAACGCATTGCTCACTTCCCAGCGGTGGCGGTGGCGCTCGCTGATCTCGGTGGCCTCGTAGGAGCGGGCCGCCAGGCTGCCGGCCCGCAGCCGAGCCGGATACGCGCCCAGCCGCATCGTGCCGCCGAGATTCGCCACCTCGCGCTGGGAAGCGAGCAGCGAGATGACCGGACTCTCGCAGTCAGGCTCGAACTCGGTGCTGTTGCTCCCCGCGAGCTTGCAGACATTCCGCCCGAACTCGATGATGGCCATTTGGAGGCCGAGGCAGATCCCGAAGAAGGGGAGCCCGTTTTCGCGGGCCCAGCGGATCGCCTCGACCATCCCTTCCACTCCCCGGACCCCGAAGCCGCCGGGCACCAGCAGGCCATGCTTCTGGGCGAGCAGCTCGGCCGCTGCGGCCTGATCGGTGAACTGATCGCTCCCGACCCATTCGATCTCCACGCCGACGTCATTGGGGATGCCGCCATGGAGCAGCGCCTCCTGCACCGACTTGTAGGCGTCACGGAGATCGGTGTACTTCCCCACCACCGCGATGCGCACCCGGTCGGCGGGACGGAGAATCTTTTCCGCCATAGCCTTCCAAGGACCCAGATCCGGCTCCCGGGTCTCCAGCCGCAAGCGCTCGCAGACCACCCGGTCGAAGCCCTGCTCCTGAAACCGGAGCGGAATCTCGTAAATGGATTGAACGTCCGGGCTTTCGATGACGCAGTCGAAATCCACGTTGCAGAACAGGGCGATCTTGCGCTTGATCTCGGCGGTGAGCGGGTGATCGCTGCGGCAGACCAGCATGTCCGGCTGGATCCCGATCTGCATCAGCTCCCGGACCGAGTGCTGGGTCGGCTTGGTCTTGAGCTCGCCGGCGGCCGCGATGAAGGGGACCAGGGTCAGATGGATGAAAATGGCATTGTCCCGCCCCACTTCCTGGCGGAGCTGCCGGATGGCCTCGAGGAACGGGAGGGATTCGATGTCGCCAACCGTGCCGCCGACCTCGATGATGACGACGTCCTGCTCCGGCGCGATGCGGCGGATGGCGTGCTTGATCTCGTCGGTGATGTGCGGCACGACCTGCACCGTGGAGCCCAGGTATTCGCCCCGGCGCTCCTTGCTGATGACGTTTTGATAGACCCGGCCGGTGGTGACGTTGTTCTGCTGGGACAGCGAACGCTCGATGAACCGCTCGTAGTGGCCGAGGTCAAGATCGGTTTCGGCGCCGTCGTCGGTGACGAAGACCTCGCCGTGCTGGAACGGCGACATGGTGCCGGGATCAACGTTGATGTAGGGATCGAACTTGAGCATGGTGACCGAGAGCCCCCGCTCGACCAGGAGCCGGCCGAGGGAGGCGGCCGCGATTCCCTTACCGAGCGAGGAAACCACGCCCCCGGTGACGAAGACGTACTTGGTATTTCCCGGCGCTCCGGTCATCGGATGACCTCGTGCACGTGGTTCCAGTGGACCTCGGCTCGTCGCAGGTCGGCCTCGGTGTCTACCGCGGGGCCTCCCGGCTCATCCACCGGGGCGACTCCGATCGAAAGTCTCAGGGCCATGGCCCTGAGCTGCTCCAGGCCGTGAACCAGTTCCCCCGGAGTCGGTGCCGCACCGGCGAGTCGCTCGAGCGCGGGCCGGGCATAGGCGTAGACCCCGAGGTGATGCCAGTTGGCGACTCCGGGGACCGCCGAGCGGGAGAACGCCAGCGCGCGACCGGCGGGATCGATCACGACCTTGACTTGCGAGGGGTCGTCCACTGCAGACAGCTCGAGCGGGGCCGCGGCGGTTCCGATGTCATGACCCATCCTGAGCTGGCGGAGCGCGCCGGCGAGCGCAGTGAGCGGCAGGAAGGGGGAATCGCCCTGGACGTTCAGGACCTCGTCAAAGCCGGTGAACTCAGCCCGGGAGGCAGCCTCGTAAACCCGGTCGGTCCCACTGGAGTGATGATGAGAGGTGAGAATCGCTTCGAACCCGGCATCCCGGACGACGGCTTCGATTTCGGGGGAATCCGTCGCTACGACGAGGCGATCCGCGATTCCGTGGGCGCGAACCCGCTCGGCCACTCGCACCACCAGAGGTACTCCGCCCAAGGGCTGCAAAGGCTTTCGCGGCAGCCGCGTCGAACCCAGCCGTGCAGGTATGACGCCGAGGACGGGCATCTCCCAAAGTAAAAGCGCGGCGGGGCCAAGTCAAAAGTCGTGCCGCACCGCGCCAATGTGTCTAAGAATTGTCCGTACAAAGGTTTAGGGATTGGGGGGCGGCTTCGGGGATCGGCCTCGAATCGAGTCGGCCTTTTGCTGCATTCGCCGAGCACTCGCTTCCAGGCTCGCCGCCCGGACCGAATCGCTATAGGCGCGGGATTGCACTCGGACCCGAGCTCGTACTTCCGAGGCGATCGAGTCGCCCAGGAACCTGCCAGGAACCGAGTCCGACCCGGTCCGGCGGAGGTCCCGTACCACGGCTTCGGGCAGGAGGAGCGGCTGAATCACGGTCCGGGTGTCGCTTCCGACCCGAAGATCGAGGCGAATCTCACCAAAGGCTTCGTAACCGCTGTCGGCCGGGAGGCAGAAGAAAGTGGTGCGCTCGTCGATGTGGGCCGGATCGGTTACCGAGAGCTTGCAGTCCCGGACCCGCTCCAGGGCGGTGGAATCGGTGAGACGGGCGCGGAGCTCGAACCCGCTGATGGCCCGGGGAGAGCTGCGACGGATCACGAGGGAGCGAAACGTCCCGAGCTTCTCTCCGTTGAGCTTGAAAGGGACAAACGACCCAAGAGGGATCGTCAGGTCCTGGTCGGAGTCGATCCGGTGAACGAAGCCGCGTCCAGTAGCGTAGGCGGCGTATCCGACTCCGAACACCAGGAGAGCCCCCAGAACGATTCTGACCCAGTATTTGGCCATGGTCTCCCCCCCCGCGTTGGGAAGCGTTACAACCTGTAACGTAATGACGAACCGGCGGGTTTCAAGGGGGGCTAATTGGCTATTACCTAATAGCCAATAGCTCACCCTCTTGGATGATATCTCCGGTGCACCGTCCTCAAATACTCCCGATCCACGTGAGTGTAGATCTGAGTGGTCGAGAGGTCGGCGTGCCCGAGCATTTCCTGCACGGCGCGCAGGTCGGCGCCGCCTTCCAGGAGGTGGGTAGCGAAGGAGTGGCGTAGGGTATGAGGGGTGACCCGTTTCTTGATTCCGGCGCGCTCTGCGGCGCGCTTTACGACGCCCCAGGCCCCGACCCGGGAGAGCGGAGCGCCCCGGGCATTCAGGAGCACCCGCCGCTCTGACTTGCCCCGATCGATTTCGGTTCGAACCGAGTTGAGGTAGACGGACACGGTTCCGATCACCTTTCGTCCCAGCGGCACCAAGCGTTCCTTCCCGCCCTTTCCGAACACCCGGACCAGCCCGTCGGAGAACAGTAGATCCTCAAGCCCGAGCCGGCAGAGCTCGGAGATCCGCAACCCCGCCCCGTACCCGAGCTCGAGGAGGGCCCGGTCGCGCCAGGCGAGGGGCTGGTCCAGCGAAGGGGCGGCGAGCAGCGCATCGATTTCGCCGACGGTGAGCACGTCCGGAAGGGTGCGGCCCCGTTTGGGGGTCTCGAGCCGGTCACTGGGGTCGTCGATCAGGACCCCTTCGCTGACCAGGAACCCGAAGTAGGTGTGCAACGCCGAGATCTGGCGCCGGATGGTGGCGGGCGCGAGGCCGAGGTCCTTGAGGGTGAACACGAAGTCGCGCAGCAAGGAACGGCTGACCGCGCCAGGCCCCCTAACCCGCTTTCCGGCGGCGAAGCCCAGGAACCGGCGGAGGTCCCGGAGATAATTGTCGACCGTGTGAGGACTGTGGCCCCGCTCGAGGCCGAGGTGGTCCCGGAATGGCTCGAGCCGGAAGGATTGCTCCAGGGCGGACAAGGCGGACGGGTGGGGTGCTTGGCGGGGCATCAGTCAACTTTTCTGCGGGCGCGGCGGCGGGCCTGCTCCAGGTCCTCGGCCGAGATC
>DATECI010000198.1:0-9493 GCA_035286985.1 Gemmatimonadales bacterium | reverse complement strand
CAGGAAAAACGCCGCGTCCCCGGCCTGGGGGCCGTCTTCCGGCTCCTCGATCTCGTCGGAGGCCGCTCCCTCGGACCCATCGATTCGGGCCAATCCGCGCTGGATCCGGCCGGGCCCGCCGTTGTAGGCGGCCGCCGCGAGATAGGGAGACCCGAACCTCGCGGTGAGATCGGAAAGAAAACGAATCGCTGCGTCGGTGGACTTGGCCACGTCGCGCCGTTCGTCCACCCAGGTGTCCACCCGGAGTCCGTACAGCTTGGCGGTGCCGCGCATGAATTGCCACATGCCGACCGCCTTGGAGCGGCTTACCGCGGTGGCCGAGTATCCCGATTCGATGAGCGGCAGATAGGCGAGATCGCCGGGGAGCCCCCGGGCGATCAGCTGGCCCCGAATGGTGGGCTCGTAGCGAGGCATCCGGGTGAGCCAGATCGCCATGCGCTCCCGCACCGGACCGGTAAAGAGATCGAGATAGTATTTCACCCGGCGATGCTCCATCCAGTTCGCCACGTCGATGTCGAACATGGCTCGCCAGGCGGCGTCGAGGTCGTCGGATGTTCCGGATTCCGGCGGATGGGCTTCGGCGAGCACATCGAGCACCCGGGCGTCGAGCGCTGAATCGCGGGCCTGCCGGGCCAGCACGAGCGAATCGTGCCGGGTCGCTGCCAGCGGCGGCAGAGTATCCTCGGGAGAGCGCGGTGGGAGCGGCTTGGTTCCCGGAGCGGGGGGAGGACTCGGCGGGGCTTGGGAGACGGCTGGCCGAGGGGATGGAGCCGGGCCCGCCCCAGGGCCCGCCGGGAGGCAGGATGCAAGAGCCAGGGCACTTCCAAAGGCTAGGCTAAGCCGCATTCCGGTCCCGGTCGAGGGGGAACGTACAACCTATGCCCTGGGCCAGGATCGAACAACCCGGGGGACGAATGGTGGGACGCAGGAAGCGAGCCGATAGTTGCAGGGGCGTATATTCCTCCGATGATCGCCCCGGTTGTTCTCGCGCTGGCACTGGGTCAGCCCGCCCGCGACACGAGCAGCGCTTTGCTCGAGGCGGTGCGAGCGCGGATCGCCCGGGACAGCGGCGCTGTGGTGGGCGTAGTGGTGCGGGATCCGCGGTCGGGATTGGCGCTCGACCTCCAGCCCGACCTGCGGTTTCACGCCGCGAGCACCATGAAGGTCGCGGTCCTCATCGAGCTGGGCCGGCGGATCGAAGCGAACGAGCTCGACTGGACCGACTCGCTACCGATCCGGAATCAGTTCGCATCGATCGTGGATGGCTCGCCCTACGTCCTCGATGCCGCATCCGACAGCGATACGACCGTCTATCAAGCCATCGGCACGTGGTGGACCATCCAGCGGCTCGCCACCCGGATGATCGTCAGGTCGAGCAACCTCGCCACCAACATCCTGGTCGAACGGCTCGATCCCACCCGGATCACTGCTGCGATTCGCACCCTGGGGGCGGATTCGATGGTGGTGCTTCGAGGAGTGGAGGACGGCAAGGCCTACCAACGGGGGCTCAACAACACGACGACCGCACGGGATCTGGCCACCTTGCTTCTGGCGCTTGGCTCCGGCCGGGCGGTGAGCCCGGCGACCGGGCGGGAGCTCCTCGGCATCCTCGAGGGCCAGGAATTCAACCGGGGGATTCCGGCGGGGCTTCCGGCGGGCACCCGGGTCGCCCACAAGACCGGGGAGATCACCGCGACCTGGCACGACGCCGCGCTGGTCTATCCTCCCGATGGCATGCCCTACGTCATTGTGGTGCTGACCCGGGGTATTCCGACCCAGGAGCGGGGCCTGGGGCTCCAGGGGGATGTGGCGAGGCTGGTGCACGGGGCGGTATTGAGCGCGCGGCGCGGCCGATAGGGCTATCGGCTATCGGCTATCGGCTTCCTACTTCCTCACGTACTCCTGAAATCTCCTCATCAGATCCCGGGTAATCGGCCCGGCCTTGCCGGCTCCGATGCTACGGCCGTCGTAGGAGCGGATCGGGGCGATCTCGCTCGCGGTGCCGGTGAGGAACGCTTCATCGGCAGTGTAGACGTCGAATCGGTTGAGGATATCTTCGCACACCCGATGGCCCGCCTCGCTCGCCAGCTCCATCACGACGACGCGGGTTATGCCCGCGAGGATGCCGGCGTGCAGCGGCGGGGTCCGCAGCACACCACCCTTGATCACGAATACGTTCTGTCCGGTGCCCTCCGCCACGTGCCCGCCGGCATCGAGCATGAGGGCCTCGTCGGCGCCCGCCACATTGGCTTCGAGCTTGGCCATGCAGTGGGAAAGGTAGTTGAGGGATTTGACTCGGGGAGACAGCGATTCGCGGTGGGGAATCGGGGTGCCGGCGGTGATCACGGAAAGCCCCTGCTCCAGCCGCTCCCGGGACCAGATCTTGATCTCATCCACGATCACCAGCATGGTCGGCCTGGGGCACTTGCGCGGATCCACACCGAGGTCGCCGATGCCGCGGGTGACGATGGGGCGAATGTAGGCGTCGTCCAGCCCCGAGCGGGCGAGGGCTTCTTGGATGACTCGCCCGAACGCCGCCTTTCCCATCGGAATCTCCAGCAGGACGGCGTGGGCGCAATCGTAGAGCCGGTCGAGGTGCTCGTTCAGCTTGAATACCTTGCCGGAATAGGCCCGGATCCCTTCGAAGACGCCATCGCCGTACAGCAGCCCATGATCGAATACGGAAACCCGGGCCGTCTCCCTGGTATGCCACTCGCCTTCGATCCAAACAGTGGCCATAATCTCCTCAAAGGGGGGGGCGTGGGGCGGTGGGGCAGGGTGAAGCGACCGGTAGACCGGGGCGCCACTCTGCCGCGGCGGGAAAGGTAATTTGGTGGGGGGCTATCGGCTATCGGCTACACCGTGACAACTTGGCTTCCGTGAACCACGCGGCCTTCGACCATAGCCGATACCCGATAGCGAATAGCCCGACACCATCTCTCGGGAGTGCACCATGCTTCTGCTGCTCATCCGCCACGCCCAGGCCGCTCAACAGGACGAGGCCCGCTATCCCGACGACACGCTCCGCCCCCTGGTTCCCAAGGGCCGGAAGATCCAGCGCCGCACGTCGCGGGAACTGCGCAAACGCAAGCTGGCGCCCTCCCGGGTGTTCGGCAGTCCCTGGAAGCGGGCCTGGCAGACGGCCCGGATCGTGGTTCAGGAAACCGGCCTCCCCAAGACCGCGCGGATTCCCTGTCCGGCGCTCGCCGGCCCACCGGACCTGGCCGCACTGGGCACCGAAATCGGGGACATCCGTCCGGACGAGACCATCGCGCTGGTGGGGCACGAACCGTGGATGAGCGAGCTCGCGTCGCTCCTGCTCGCGGGAAGCTCCGGGGGACTGGCCATCGACTTCGCCAAGAGCGGGGTGATGGCGATCCAAACCGAAGGATTCAAAGCGGGCGCCGGAACGCTGGTGGCCTTCCTGCGCCCGTAAGGATGGCGCCGGGTGCGGCAGTGAGGGCGGTGGGACTCGAACCCACGACCTACGGGTTAAAAGCCCGCTGCTCTACCAGCTGAGCTACGCCCCCTGCACCGAACTCCGCGGCTCGCGGAAGCCCCTGAAAAGTAAGAGCCTCCCCTCTCCCCTTTCTAGGTCCAGAGCTCATGCTGCGCCACCGGGGCAAAGGTGACCCGGTGATGCCGAGTGGCACCGGAGCGCCAGATCCCATCGAGGTGTTCGGGAGTACCGTAGCCGACGTTGGTGTCCCAGCGGTAGGCGGGGTAGCGCGGGGCCAGCCGGCGCATGATCCGGTCGCGGATCGTCTTGGCCACGATGCTCGCGGCGGCCACGCTGTAGCAGAGGGCATCTCCGTCCACGACCGCCTGGTGGGGGTAGCCGATCTCGGGGAGGGGGAGGCCGTCGATAACCAGGTGATACGTGTCGGGCAGGGACTCCCCCTCGAGGGTGCGGAACAACCGCCGCAAGGCCCGCCGCATCGCCAGGGCGCTCGCGATCCGGATGTTCACCCGGTCGATCTCCCGGCTCGAGGCCGCGCCGACGCCGATCCAGATAGCCCGCGCCCGGATGACGCCGGCGAGCCGCTCCCGGTCCTCGAGGGGCAGGCACTTGCTGTCCCGCACGCCACGAATCCGGCGGAAGCCGGGCGGAAACACGACGGCGGCGGCCACGACCGGCCCCGCCAGAGGCCCCCGCCCTACTTCATCGACTCCGATCAACAGCCGCCGCTCGGCCCACGCCTGGTGCTCCAGCCGGAGCGTCGGCACGCGAGGCGCCGCGGGGGCCACGGGCTATTGCTCTTTCTTTTCCCGGATCCGCGCTCCCTTGCCCGAGAGCGCCTTGAGATAGTAGAGCTTGGCTCGCCGGACCCGCCCCCGCCGCACCAGCTCGATCGAATCGATCGTGGGACCGTGCAGCGGGAAGATCCGCTCGACTCCTACCCCGGCGGAGAGCTTCCGCACCGTAAAGGTCTCATCGAGTCCCCCACCCCGGCGGCCTATACAGACCCCCTCGAAGGCCTGGAGCCGCTCCTTGTCGCCTTCGCGAACCCGCACCATCACCCGGATCGTGTCGCCGGGCAAGAAGGACGGCAGGTTCGTGCGCAAGCCCTCACGGGCGATCGTTCTCACGCGTTCCATGTTCCTGGTCTCCTTCCGAATGCCATCGGGCCCAGAGATCGGGCCGCCGCTCAGCGGTAAGCCGCTCCGCCTCCCGCTGCCGCCATGCGACGATTTCCGCATGGTTCCCCGAGCGCAGCACCTCGGGCACTACGAGCCCCCGATACTCGGGCGGCCGGGTATAACTGGGCGGACTGAGCAGTCCGTCATAATGCGAGTCACTGCTGGCCGACTCGTGGTCGCTGAGGGCGCCCGGGAGCAGCCGCACCACCGCATCGATCAGGCAGAGCGCCGCCGGCTCACCCCCGCTCAGCACGAAATCTCCCAGGGAGACCTCCTCCCCGCCAAGCCCATCGGCCACCCGCTGGTCCACGTCCTTGTAATGGCCGCACAGCAAGGTCAATTCCGCGGCCAGCGAGTACCGGACCGCGCGGGCGTGGTCGAACGGCACTCCCCGCGCCGACAGGAGCACCACCGGCCCCCGGGGCTGGCCCAGCGATTCCACCGCCTCGAAAAACGGCTCCGGCTTGAGCACCATGCCGGCACCCCCGCCGTAGGCGTAATCATCGACCGTCTGGTGCCGGTCATGGGTGAAGTCCCGCAGCTGTACCAAGTGGTATCGCACCAGCCCTTGCTGCGCCGCCCGCCCCAGGATGCTCGCCCCGAGCATCGGCTGGAAGACTTCGGGGAAGAGGGTAATGACGTTGATGGACAGCATAGGCTCAGCTATCGGCTATCCCGCTTCACAGCTCCGTCAGGCCCGCCGGCAAATCCACCACCAGGACCCTTTCCTCCCGGTTCACCTCCTGCACGAACTCCTTCTTGTACGGCAGCAGAAATTCCCGCTTGGGGCCCTGCACTGTCAGGATCAGGCCGGCCGGCCCTTGGTCGAGATCGCTCACCAGCCCCAACGGGGCGCCGCTCCGATCCCGGACCGCAAACCCCACGAGGTCGTGGAGGTAGACCTCGCCCGGCGCCAGGGCCCGAAGCGACGACTGCTCCGCGACCAGAAAGTGCCCCCGCCAGGGTTCGACGGCCTCGATGCGGGCATAGTCGCGAAACGCCAGGAGCCACTCCCGGTGATGGGGCCGGCTCCGCTCGATGGTGAGCGGCCCCGCCACCGTTTGGCCGGCCAGATTCCTCACCCACACCGTTCGCCCGGGCGCGAAGACCACGGCCGGCTCATCGGTCAGCGGGAAAACCGCGCAGTCTCCCTTGAGCCCGTGCGGTTTGCGGAGCCGCCCCACCAAGAGGTGGCGCGCCTCCTCTCCGCCCATTTACGCCGAGGCGGGAATGACGCCGGCCGACTTGAGCAGCGACTCCACCGTCTCGGTGGGAGTCGCGCCCCGAGCCAGCCATTGCTTTGCCTTCTCGACGTCGACCACGACTTTCTGGGCGCCTTCCTGCTTGGGATCGTAGGTGCCGAGGATCTCGATGAAGCGCCCGTCGCGGGGCGATTCCTTGTCGGCGACCACGATGCGGTAGAGCGGCACGGCTTTCCGGCCGATCTTGCGAAGGCGAATGCGAGTGCTCATGGCTCGATTTCTCTCTTTCCGTCCTAACCCGGGAACCGGGGCCCGAAGGGCAGCCTTGACCCCGGCTTGCCCGTGCCCTTCATCATCTTCTGCATCTGCTTGAACTGGGCCAGCAACTGATTCACTTCCTGAACCGGCCGGCCCGACCCCTGGGCCACCCGGAGCCGGCGCGATCCGCTCATGACGCCGGGGTCGGCCCGCTCGGCCGGGGTCATGGAGAGCACGATCGCCTCCACGTGTTTGACCCGCCGGTCGTCCAGGTTCGCCGCCTTGAGCATCGCGGGGTTCACCCCGGGCAGCATTCCCAAGACGCCCTTGAGCGGCCCCAGCTTCTGCATCTGCCGCATCGCGGCAAGGAAGTCCTGGAGGTCGAGCCCCCGCTTCGAAACCGCCTTCCGGGCGAACCGCTCGGCTTCTTTCTCGTCTACCGCGGCCTGGGCCTTCTCGACCAGGGTGAGCACGTCGCCCTGCTGGAGAATCCGGCCCGCCATCCGTTCGGGATGGAACGGCTCGAGCGCGTCGAGCTTCTCGCCGGTCCCAACGTATTTGATCGGCGCGCCGGTGACCCCGAAGATGGAAAGGGCCGCGCCGCCTCGGGCGTCGCCATCCATCTTGGTCAGGATGACCCCGGATACGGCAAGGGCATCGTGGAAGCCCTGCGCGATCCGGACCGCGTCCTGCCCGGTCATCCCGTCGGCCACGAGGAGAATCTCGTGCGGGCTCACCGCGGCCTTGAGCCGGGTGAGCTCGGCCATCATCTCCTGGTCGATCTGCAACCGGCCCGCAGTGTCCACCAGCACGGTTCGGGCTCGGGCCTTGCCGGCAGCTTCGATCCCGTGCCGGACCAGCTGCACCACATCGGATTCACCGTTGCCGCGATAGATCCCGACGTCGGCCTGCTGGGCGAGCGTTTCGAGCTGCAGGGCGGCGGCAGGGCGGTAGACATCCGCCGCTACCAGGAACGGCGCCTTCTGCTCCAGCTTGAGCCGCCGGGCGAGCTTGCCGGCGGTGGTGGTTTTGCCCGAGCCCTGCAAGCCAACCAGCAGGATCACGGTCGGCGGCACCGTCGCGTGGGCGATGGGCGATTGTTTCTCGCCCAGCATCGCGACCAGCTCGTCATAGACGATCTTGACGAGCTGCTGGCCGGGCCGGACCGACTTCACGATCTGTTGCCCGACGGCTTTTTCCTGGACCCGCTCGAGGAATTGCCGGGTCAGGTCGAAGCCCACGTCGGCTTCGAGCAGGATGCGGCGGATTTCCCGGAGCCCTTCGCGGACCGCGTCCTCGCTCAGGACCCCGCGGCCGGTCAGGCGCTGCAGAGCTCCGGTGAGCTTGGCCGAGAGCTCGTCGAACATAAGTCGAGGAAGATAAACGGCTTAGACGGCGGGTTCAACCGTCGATGGGGAACTGCCTCCGGACTCTCCGAACGGGGTGCCGGGCGGCCAAGCCGGTATTCTACTGCAGCCGGGCCTGCAGCTCCGAGATCACGTCCTTGTACGTATTCAACAACCGCTCCCAGGGCACGAAGCTCTCATCGTCCTTCACGCTGACGCCCGGCGTGCGGTTCCGCTCGCTGGCGATCTTGACCGTGTAGCGCAGGGGATCGGTGTCGGTACGCTTGACGATCACCCGGGTCCGGACGATCACGTCCCCATCGGCAAACGCCTTGATCAGCCACGCGGTCCGGAGGTACCCGGTTTCGCGATCGGAATTCTCCAGGATGTCGAAGTGGCTGAGCACGATCGAGGACAACAGCTTCCAGGCCTGCTCCTCGGTGCGGCCCTTCCCCACCTCGATGGTGATGTTGACGTTGGCCTGGTCGCTCTGCACCGAGACGCTGTAGGACTCGTCGGGCCGGAGCGTGAAGATGTCGTCCAGGGGCGGGGCGGGGGCGTTCTCCCGGGCGCAGTACTCCCGAACATCGGATATGAACCCGGGCTGCTCGACGCGGACCTGGGCGCAGCTTCCCTCGTTGATCTTCACCGAAAAGGAACCGAGGCCCGCCTGCTTCTGGTTGACGAAGATCCGGGCTTCGGCCGGGGCGGCCACGTTTACGACCCGCCCGGCGAGCACCAAACGATCCTCGAGCGGCGGCGGGGTGAGGCCGTCCTTGTTGCAGTAATTCCGCTCGAAGGGCATCCAGCCCGGCTTCACCGCGCGCACCGCCACACAGGTCCCCTGCGGCACCGCCACGTCCGCGGCGTTGTCTCCGATCTTACCGCCGTCCCGGAAGATCTCCGCGCCGCTCGGCGAGGTGCTCACCACGACCAAACGGTCGGTCAGATCGAACCGGTCGGTGAGCGGCGGCAACTCGCCATTCCGTTCGTGCCGGTACATCCGGGTGACCTGGGCGAAGCCGCCCTTTTTCACCTCCACCGTCGCGGTGTGGCCCTCCTCGACCTCGAACTCCACCGAGCGCTGGCCGAGGCTCTGCCCATTCACATAGATGGTGGCATCGTAGGGGAGGGCGGTGACCTTGACGACGCGTTTGGTCAGGAAGATCGTGAACTCCTTGTCGGGGAACTTGTCGCCCTTCACGAACGTCTGCGACACGTCCCGATACCCCTCGAGCCGGACCACGACCTTGTTCGGATCTTTGTCCTCGAGCTTGAACTTGGCGGTGCTGGTACCGAGCGGGACGAGGCTGTTGTCATTCGCCTTGACCCGGTAGATCGTGGCGCCCTGGGGGCTGGACTTGAGGGTAAGAGTCTGCGCGAGAGCCCCCTGCGCCACGAAGCAGGCGAGGCCCACGAGAGGCAAGCAGCGCATAAGACGACCGGTCGAAGGGTGAGGATTCCAATATACCCGAAATCCAGTCGCCTGCTCCAGGCCCCATTTTGTCGGGGAATGGCCCCAACAGGCTAGCCGCGCGGCGGGTCCGGGTCTTCGGAAACTCCGAGCAGTCAGCGGGAGGCGTGAAATGGCGCCGTCGGGCGTTAGGGGGATGGGGATGGTGACGGGGTCCTCCGGCAGATTCAGGGATGCCCACTTCGCCGCTGTCCTCGCAGTCCAATCCGAAACTGTTGACCCGGATGCGGTCGAAGCTCCGCCTGGGCCACTATAGCCAGCGAACCGAGCAGGCCTACCTGGGCTGGGTGCTCCGGTTCGTGCGGCATCACCGGTTGCGGCATCCAGCAGACCTGGGGGAGACCGACGTGATCGCCTTTCTGCGGCACCTGGCGCAGGAGCGGCGGGTGGCGGTGCCGACCCAGGGGCAGGCGTTGGCGGCGCTCCTGTTACTGTATCGGCAGGTTCTCGGTCGGCCGCTCCGGTTGGAGGGGCAGCTGCCGCGGGCGCGGACGCCGACCCGGTTGCCGGTGGTGCTGACCCGATCGGAGGTGGCGCGGGTGTTGGGGCAGCTTGAGGGGGGCTATCGGCTG
>DATECI010000197.1:0-5873 GCA_035286985.1 Gemmatimonadales bacterium | reverse complement strand
GCCCGGGCAGGCCGAAGGCAAGGCCGAAGCCTGCCAGAAGCACGACGAAGGTGAAGGCCAGGGCGAATCGGAGCGGGCCGAGGCTCCGGGCCGGCCGCCCGGCGCCGAGGGCCATCATGCCCGGGCAGAGGACCGCCGTGCCAAGGCTCATCGCCCAGAAGGCCCATCGAGGCGCCCCGCCAGGCGCGAATGCCGAAGCGTAAGCAGTTGCCACCAGCACGGTTCCCAGGAAGACCGGGACGAGTCCTCGACGAGCCGTCATCGTGAGCTCCCCAAAGTACGGCGAGGCAGCCGCTGGCTGGAATATGGCTGTGGGTCGAGGATGGCAGGGGGCGTAACGAAACGGCGGGCCGGAAGTTCCCGACCCGCCGTCTCCCTTCTTGATCAGTCAGCCGGTCCGGCCGGCCGACCCTACGGGCTTGGCTACTTCTCCACCAGAATCAGGAACTTCGACAGGGCCCAGAACCGTACCGGATCGGTGATCTCGAGGGTGCCCCTGACCCGGCGCTTGGCCTCGGCCGGGACATTGCTGGCCGTCAGGGTCTGATCGGTAATTACCTCGTACGCCTTATCCGGATTCGGTAGCGTGATCTGAGTGAGGGTGCGCCGATCGGCCGCGGTGAAGCTGGCCGGATCGAGGTTGTCCATGGGCTTCAGGACCTCGCCCGTCCGGGTGAAGATGAGGAACCGGGTGCCGCCCTGCTCCCGGATGATCCCCCGCTCCTTGAGGTCCTTCCGGGTCCCGATCACGTAGTACACCGTGTTCTCCCGGGTGGTGAAGGCGGAGACGCTGTCGGTGAGCTCGGTCTTTTCCTGAGTCAGGGCGGTGACCTGCTCCCGGGTCCCGGTCAGCTCGGCCTCGAGCGTGGCAATGGTGTTCTTCTGGGATTCCATCGTTTGCTGGAGGCCGTCAATCGTGGCCTGGAGCCCCGCTAGGGTCAGCTTGAGGCTGTCGGATTCGCTGGTCAGCTGGCGCAGCCGGCGCTGGCTCGAGGCCAGCCGGGCCTCGTTGGTCTTGAGCCGGGCGGTGAGATCCTGAACCCGCTTGAGGACCAGAGTGCGGTCGTTGGTGGTCAGGGCTTCGCCGCCGACCACCGGCTCAACCGGGCGGGACGCGGTCGCGACCTTCAGGATTTCGGTGTTGATGTCGGCAAGCAGTTTGGTCGTCTCGGCGAGGTCGCGGACCAGGCTGTCCTTGGCTGCCGCTACGGTGGTCAGTTCCTGGACTTGAGTCCGGAAGAACTGGGACGAGTCGGCCGGGATGCGCTGGGCCACTTTATCTCCCTGGGCGCAGGCGGCCAGCACAAGTAAGCTGGATACCACTAAAGATGTCTTCATGTTATCTCCGTCGTTGAGGGACGCGAGTCTGCGTGCGGCGCCCCGCTGCGCCGTGACACCCGCAAGGGAAAACCAGGTTTTGACTGCTAATACGTAGGAGACGCTTGATTCCCCGCAGCTTGCACAGCCGGAGGGCGGGACGCTTGAGGTCCCCTCGGCGCGCCGTATATTACCGGCTTCCAGCCCTTTTCAGTACCAGTTCGCCCCCTCCAGCCCCGAGGTTCTCCATGTCCTCGTTGCCGATGTCGTTGGGGTTCGTGCTGACGCTTGCCGCAACAGCCGCCGCCCAGACCGGGACGCTCTCGGGCCGGGTAACGAACACCGAGGACAACAAGCCGCTCGACCGGGCAGTGGTCCGGGTGCTGCTCCCCAACGGGGCTGCGATCGCGAGCGGGACCACCCGAGCCGACGGCACCTATCGGCTTACCGAGGTGGCTCCGGGAATCTACGAAGTGAACATAGCCGCGGTCGGGTTTGCCCCCCGGGAGGAGTCCGGGGTGGCCATTCGGGCGGGGCAGACCACGACCCTGGATGCCGCGCTCGAGCTGCAGGCGATCCGACTGGAGGAGATCTCGGTGACCACCGTGTCGCGCGAGCCGGAGAAAAAGACCGACGCGCCGGCGGCGGTGTTCACCGTGTCCCGGACCGAGGTGGAGGAGCGGCCGGCGCTCACGGTGACCGAGCATCTCAAGAACCTGCCGGGGGCGGACATTTCCCAGGGGGGACTGGTGCAGGCGAACGTGGTGGGCAGGGGCTTCAACAACATCTTCTCGGGGGCGATGCTCACCCTGATCGACTATCGCTACGCGGCGGTTCCCTCCCTCCGGGTCAACGTGTCCACCTTCTTCCCGCTGACCAGCGAGGATGTGGAGCGGGTCGAGTTCGTGCTGGGCCCGGGGGCGGCGTTGTACGGGCCGAACGCGTCGAACGGGGTGCTCAACATCCTGACCCGCTCTCCGTTCACGTCCACTGGAACCACCCTCTCAGTGGAGGGCGGCGGGCGGTCTGAGTCACGGTACCTGGTGGGGGATACGATGTACACGGGCCAGCCACAGGGGATCTTCCGGGTGACCGGGCGGCACGCGATGCGGCTCGGCACCAAGATGGCCTTCAAGGTGTCGGGGAGCTACCTGAAGGGGCGGGAGTGGAAGATGCGGGACGAAGCGGAGCCCACCAACCTGGAGGTCAGCCATCCGGAGCTGGGGATCGAGGAGGGCCGCTGCAACGTGCTTACTGGGTGCCGGGACTTCAACCTGGAGCAGTGGAACGGGGATGCCCGGCTCGACATTCGCCCGGACGCCAATACCGAGGTGATCGCCGATTTCGGGATGACCAACGCGCTGAACCTGATCGAATACACCGGGATCGGGGCGGCCCAAGTCCGAGGGTGGAGGTACATGACTGGGCAGCTTCGGCTCCGCTGGAAGCGGTTCTTCGTCCAGGGGTTCGGCAACTTCAGCGGGGCCGGGCTGGACAGCAGCAATGGCACCCCGCGGGCCCGGGCCTTCCTGCTGCGGGACGGCAACCCGATCGTGGACCAGTCGCGGGTCTGGTCGGCCCAGTTCCAGCACGGCTTCGATCTCTTCGACGGGAAAGAGACGATCCTGTACGGGGCGGACTACTTCAAGACTGACGCCCGGACCGGCGGGACCATCAACGGCTCCAACGAGAACGACGACACGATCGACGAGTACGGCGGCTACGTGCACAGCATGACGCGGATCCACCCCAAAGTGGATCTGGTGGCAGCGCTCCGGGTGGACAAGCACAATCGACTCGCGGATGCGGTGTGGTCGCCCCGGGCCGGGATCGTGATCAAGCCCTACGAGAACCACGCGTTCCGGGTGACCTACAACCGGGCGTTCTCCACTCCGAGTAGCAACAACCTCTTCCTCGACATCCCGGCGGGTCGGATCCCGCTGGGTTCGAGCCCGTTCTCATACACCGTCCGCGCTTTGGGGGTCCCGTCCGAGGGTGGGTTCCAATTCCGGGCGGACGGCGGGTGTGCCGGCGGCATCGACAACCTGTGCATGCGGAACCCGTTCGGACCGCTGCTGCCAGCGGGCACGCCGGAGGTGCTTCCGGCCAACGCGGCCCTGCTCTGGGGAGTGGCGGTCGAGTTTGTTCGCCCCACGGTGGGGAACACCCTCGCCAATTTCATGGCGACCCGCCCGCCGACTACCCAGGTGCTGACCCAGCTCCGGCGGCTCAACCCGAGCACGCGGCAATTCGTCGACATCACGCCGGACCAGGTGGCGGACATTGCGCCGATCAAGCCGACCGTGAACACGGTGCTCGAGGCGGGCTACAAGGCGCTCATCGGCAACAAGTTCCAGATCTCGGCCGACGGGTGGTGGGAAAACAAGAAGAACTTCACCGGCCCGCTGATCGTTGAAAGCCCCACGGTGTTCCTCGATCGGGCCACCACAATCCAGTACCTGACCGCGCTGTTCTCGAACATCATGCCGCCGGCACAGGCTGCGGCCACCGCGGCACAGGTCGGTGCCGGCATGGCGGGATTCTCGGCGGCGACCGGGGCCCAGCCTACCGGGATTCCACTCGCCACGGTGGTGCCGACCAACACGTCGCTGACCGAGCGGCCCGACATCTTCCTCACCTACCGGAACTTCGGTGAGGTGAATCTGTACGGCGCGGATCTCGCGGTGGATTACGTGTACAACTCCCACCTGTCGGTGTCGGGAAGCTACTCCTGGGTCAACAAGGATTTCTTTCCCCGGGCGGAGGTGGAGAACGCCCCCACCGACATCGCGCTCAACGCCACCCGCAACAAGGGGTCGGTGACGGTGGCGTGGCGGGACGATCCGCGCGGGTGGGGCGCTGAGGTACGGTTCCGGGGCGTGAAGGGCTTTCCGGTCAATTCCGGGGTGTACGTGAGCGCGCCTGATCCGGACCACCCTGGGGAGCTCCTGCCCACCGATTCGTACGGGGTATTCGACGTTCAGGGCACTTGGCGCCCGCCCTTCGGGTCGCGGAACATGCTGTTCTCGGTGAACGTGCAGAACCTCTTCAACAAGCGCTTTGCGACCTTCGTCGGAGTACCGAATCTGGGGACGGTGGCGATTACGAAGCTGTCGTACACGTTCTGAAGAGAACAGCGTGAACCGTGAACGGGGAACCGTGAACGGGACCTGCCCAGCCGGGGATACTCCTGGTCCGGAGAAGGTCCGGTTCACGGTTCCCGGTTGACTGTTCCCGTTTCTTCGCTCCTTCCTGCTGGCTTCGCTCCATGTTGAAGACCACCCCGTTTCACGCCCGGACCGCGCCCCTGGTGCGGGCCCAGGCGTGGCGCCGGTGGGCGGGTTATGCAGTGGCGAGCGCTTACGAGCCGCTGCCCGAGCCGGAATACGCCGCGATCCGGAGCAGCGCGGCGCTGATCGACGTTTCTCCCCTCTACAAGTACCTGATCTCCGGGCCTGACGCGGCCCGGCTGCTCGACCGGGTGGTGACCCGGGACATTTCCCGCTGTCAGGTGGGCCAGGTGATGTACACGACCTGGTGCGATGCCCGGGGGAAGGTCATCGACGACGGCACCGTGAGCCGGCTCGGGGAGAGCCGGTTCCGGCTTACCAGCGCGGAACCGAACTTCCGCTGGCTGGGCCTGAATGGCGCCGGCCTGGATGTGACCATCGAGGATATCTCGGAGCGAATCGGCGCCCTGGCGCTTCAAGGCCCCCTTTCCCGGGCCATCCTGCAGCACGCCTGTGAAGCCGACGTGAGCGGTCTCAAGTATTTCCGGCTGGCCGAGACCCACATCGGAGGGATCGCGGTCACCGTGTCCCGCACCGGCTACACCGGCGATCTGGGCTACGAGCTGTGGGTGGAGGCGAGCGAGGCGATACCGCTGTGGGACGCGCTGATTGCGGCGGGAACGCCCTACGGCATTACGCCCGCGGGAATCTGGGCCCTCGACCTGGCGCGGATCGAGGCGGGGCTCCTCATGCTCGACGTGGACTATCACTCGGCCCACCGGGCCCTCATCCCGACTCAGGAATCCACGCCGTTCGAGCTCTCGCTCGACTGGACGGTGAGCCGGGAGAAGGGGCCCTACAACGGGCGGCGGGCCCATCGGGCCGAGCGGGAAAGAGGGCCGGTTTGGCGGCTGGTGGGACTCGCGGCCGATTGGGACTCGCTCGAGTGGCTCTATGCGGGGGTCGGGCTCCCACCCCAGCTTCCCACGATCGCCTGGCGGGTGAGCGCCCCGGTGTACGATCGCGGCCGGCAGATCGGCTATGCCACGAGTGGGTGCTGGTCCCCGCTGCTCAAGCAGTACCTCGCGCTGGCGCACGTCCCGGCTCGATACGCCGGGGCCGGCACCCGGGTGGAACTGGAAGTGACGGTGGAGCACCGGCGGCGGCGAGCGGAGGCGAGCGTGGTGAAGCTGCCGTTTTACGACCCACCAAGAAAGCGAGCATGAGTGAAGGGCTATCGGCTACCAGCTATTAGCTATCAGCTATTAGCTATTCGTCACCAGCCTTACGGGTTAGGGCAGTTTCCAATAGCTAATAGCTAATAGC
>DATECI010000196.1:0-11069 GCA_035286985.1 Gemmatimonadales bacterium | reverse complement strand
CCGGCCGAATCCGGGACGCTGCTGCGTTTCTATCAACTGGTGCGTCCCGCCGGTCCCGGCTGGAAGCCGGTCGCCGCCTTGGCGGGTCCCTTGGCCGCCCGGCCAGACTCGCTGACTCAGTCGCTGCTTGGTTGGGTGGTCGGGTGTGCCTTCGTGTATGCCGCCCTGTTCGGAGCCGGCAGCTTCATCTATGGCAAGACCGCCCAGGGGATCGTGTGGGCAGTGGTCTTCGCGGTGAGCGGCATCGGCCTGATCCGGCTCCTGCCCCGGCTCTGGGCCGGAGCAAGGGAACCGGCCGTTTGACCCACAAGGCGGTCATCCTCGCGGCGGGGCGGGGAACTCGGATGCGGGCTGCGAGTGCTGCCGTGGACTTGAGCCCAGCCCAGCGTGGGGTGGCGCAGCTCGGCCTCAAGGCCATGATCCCGATCGGCTCGCGGCCCTTCCTCGACTATGTGCTGAGCGGCCTGGCCGATGCTGGTATTCGACGGGTCTGCCTCGTAGTCGGCCCGGAGAACCGGGAAATCCGCGACTATTACTCCGGATCGGGCCGCCCCGACCACCCCGACCGCCGCCCTGTCCGCTTGGCTCTTGAGTTCGTGGAGCAGGTCGAGCCGCGCGGCACCGCCGACGCGGTGCTGGCCGCCGAAGGGTTCGCCGCGGGCGACCCGGTCCTTTGCCTCAATGCCGACAACCTCTATCCCCGCTCTGCGCTCGAGGCCCTCTGCGGCCTTCCCCGCGCCGGCCTGGCCGGCTTCCGCCGCTCGGCCCTGCTCCGAGAGAGCAACTTTCCGCCCGACCGAGTTGGGGCGTTCGCCCTGATCGAGGTCGACTCGGAAGGTGAGCTCGTCCGCATCCTTGAAAAACCGGATCCCGCCCAGGCGGCCGGCTTCGGGGAAGATCCGCTGGTGAGCATGAACGCCTGGCTCCTCCCGCCCACGATGTACCCCGCCTGCCGCGCCGTCGTGCCCTCACCCCGGGGCGAGCTCGAGCTTCAGGACGCGATTCGGGTAGCGATCGATCGTTGGGGAGAGCGATTCTTGGTGATCGAGTCGCACCAAGGAGTACTCGACCTCTCCCAGGCCGAAGACATCCCCGCCGTCGAAGCGCGCCTCCGACACGTCAAGGTGCGGACGTGATCTCCGACTTTGCCGCCAGGCTCGCGGCGGCAGGCCTGAGTCCCGCCGAAGCGGCCCGGAAGCAGCAGCTCTTCGCCGCCGCCGCGGAGGCGTTGCAAGCGAGGGGCGGCGCGACCGCTCGCCCACCTGCTGCCTGGTTCATTCCCGGCCGGGTAGAGCTCCTCGGTAAGCACACGGATTACGCGGGAGGGCGGAGCCTCCTTTGCACTGTGGAGCGAGGGTTCTGCTTCATGGCCCGGGCTCGAGTCGATGACCGGATCGCGATCTCCGATCTCCGCTCCGGCCAAAGCACCCGATTCGACCTTTCCCGGTCCCTGATCGCTCCTCCCCGGTCCCTCTCACGGGACTGGACCGTCTACCCCCGCACCGTCGCCCGCCGCCTGGTCCAGGATTTCGGCATAACCCGCGGTGTTGAGCTCGCCTTTGCCAGCGACCTGCCCTATGCATCGGGCCTCTCCAGCTCCTCCGCGTTCTCCATCGGCGTCTTCTTCGCCCTCGGCGCCGCCAATCGGCTGCCCGAGCACTCCCTGTATCGCGCCCACCTTGTCGCTCCCCAGGCCCTGGCGGAATACCTCGGCTGCCTCGAGAACGGGCGGCCCTTCGGCCCCTTCGAGGCGACGGAAGGAGTCGGTACCCTGGGTGGATGCGAGGATCAGGCGGCGATTCTGATGGCGTCGCCGGGAGAGGTGATCCAGTTCCGCTTTCTTCCGGTCTGCCTCGAGCGCCGGGTGCCGTTTCCGGAGCGCTATGCGCTCGTCATCGGCTCTAGTGGAGTGGTCGCCGAAAAGACCGGCGCCGCGATGGAGTCCTATAACCGGGCAGCCCGGGCCACCATAGCGATCCACCAGCGTTGGCTTGGCACCGGCGCCCGGGATCCCAATCTCGGCGCGGCCCTGGCCCGGTCGCGCGAGGTCGTGCCCGAGCTGCGGAAGCTCCTCGCCGGTGAGCCGGCCCTCCTGGCCCGGCTGGAGCAGTTCGCTGCCGAAACCGAGGAGCTCATCCCCGCCGCCGGCGCGGCCTTGTCGGTCGGCGGTCTGGACGCGTTCGGCCGGCTGGTGGACCGCTCCCAAGCCGGGGCGGAGAGCGGATTAGGAAACCAGATCCCCGAGACCATCCATCTCCAGCGCGCTGCCCGCCGCCTCGGCGCGGTCGCCGCGTCCGCGTTCGGCGCGGGCTTCGGAGGGAGCGTCTGGACGATGGTGGAAATGGAGCGGGCCGAGGCCTTCCGGCTGGCCTGGGACGCGAACTACCTGAAGGCGTTCCCGGAACGGAAGCACCGGGCCGAGTTCTTCTTGAGTCGGCCCGGTCCCGCTGCCCTTCGGCTTGCGTGACTCTTGGGGAGCTTGACGACCCTCGGTACCGGACGGATACTTGCGTGGAGGCGATGGGATTCTTGTCCCGGCCGTCCCGAACGGCCTCGACGCGGAGCTGCGAGTCCCTGATTCTGGGAGGTGCCTGCCCCGTGAAAATTCCGGTCAAGATCCGCGTCAACGGCACGCTGCGGGAGCACGAGGTCGAGCCGCGGCTCCTCCTGGTCCAGTTCCTCCGCGACGTCTGCGGCCTCACCGGAACCCATCTGGGCTGCGAGACGTCGATCTGCGGGGCCTGCACGGTGCTCCTCGATGGGAAGGCCGTCAAATGCTGCACCGTGCTCGCAGCCCAGGCGGACGGCTCCGAGGTCACCACCGTCGAGGGCCTGGCCCGGAACGACGACCTGCACCCCGTGCAGGAAGGATTCTGGGAGTGCCATGGCCTCCAGTGCGGCTACTGCACTCCGGGCATGATGATGGCGGGCGTCCAGATCCTGGAACGCCATCCGAAGCCCAGCCGGGAGGAGATCCGGCACGGCCTCGAAGGCAACCTCTGTCGCTGCACCGGGTATTCGCACATCATCGATGCGATCGAGTACGCCGCGCGGAAGGCCGGCCGGAAAGGAGCGAGGTAGCCATGCCCGCCCCCGCCAAGCCGAAGCCCAAGGGCTACGTCGGCCGCCCGATGAAGCGGGTGGAGGACCCCCGCCTGATCCGGGGCGCCGCGACCTACGTCGATGACCTCAACCTTCCCGGGCTCCTCCATGCCGCCTTCCTGCGCAGTCCCCACGCCCATGCCCGCGTGAAGGCGATCCGGACCCAGGCGGCCCAGGCCTTCCCGGGCGTGGTCGCCGTCCTCACCGGTGCGGACCTCAACGATCGGCTGGGGCCGATCCCCTGCGCCGCCCCGATGCCGGACCAGAATTCGCCCCGGCACACCGTGCTCGCGGGCGATCGCGCCTACTTCGTGGGTCATCCGGTCGCGGTGGTCGTGGCGCGGGACCGCACGGTTGCCCACGACGCGCTCGACCTTATCGAAGTGGATTATCAGCCGCTCCCCGCGGTGATCGATCCGGAGAAGGCCCTCCGGAAGGACTCGCCCCTCACCCATCCGGAACTCGGCAGCAACGTGGCGTACCGCTGGTCGCTCGCGGGCGGCGATGTCGAGGGCGAATTCGCCCGGGCCGACCGGGTAATCGGGGTCCGCTTGCTCAACCAGCGCCTCACCGCCATGGCCATCGAGCCCCGGGGGTGCGTGGCCTCCTGGCACGCGGGCGAGGGGTCGCTGACCCTCTGGAGCTCGACCCAGGTCCCCCACCTGGTCCGGACCCTCCTCCCCGATCTGGTCCACGTCCCGGAGAACAAGGTCCGCATCGTCGCGCCCGAGGTGGGCGGGGGGTTTGGCTCGAAGCTCAACCTCTATGCCGAAGAGGTCCTCGTCAGCCACCTGGCCATCCGGCTCAACGCGCCGGTCAAGTGGATCGAGACCCGCAGCGAGAACGCGGCCGTCACGGTCCACGGACGCGACCAGATCGGCGACTACCAGGTCGCCGTGACGAAGGACGGAACGGTCCTGGCCCTGAAGGCACACGTAGTGGCGGACCTCGGGTCGTACCTCCAGCTGCTCACCCCGGCCATCCCGACCCTGACCGGCCTCATGATCTGCGGCTGCTACAAGATCAAGGCGGTGCGGATGGACGTGACCGCCGTCCACACCAACAAGATGGCCACGGACGCCTACCGCGGTGCGGGACGTCCCGAGGCCGCCTACGCGATCGAGCGGCTGATGGACCTCGTGGCCGTCGAGCTGGGGCTGGATCCCCTGGCGGTGCGGCGGAAGAACTTCCCGAAGCCCGGCGAGTTTCCCTTCCAGACGGCCACGGGTCTCCTGTACGACAGCGGAAACTACCAGGCCGCGCTCAAGAAGGCGCTCGCGATGGCGGGGTGGGAGGAGCTCCTCGAGCGCCGGGAGGGGGCGCGCCGGCAGGGCAGCCTCTTCGGGATCGGAGTCTCGACCTACGTCGAGATCTGCGCCCTCGGCCCCTCCAAGATCATGTCGGCGGGCGGCTGGGAGTGGGGCTGCGTGCGGATCGAGATCTCCGGGAAGGTGACCGTCATCACTGGCGCCACCCCCCACGGCCAGGGCCAGGAGACCAGCTTCGCCCAAATCGCGGCCGACCGCCTGGGCGTGCCGATCGAGGACGTGGTGGTGTATCGGGGCGACACCAACGTGGCCCCCTACGGGCGCGACACCTACGGGAGCCGCGCGACCGCCCTGGGGGGAACCGCGATCGTGATGTCGATCGACAAGATCATCGCCAAGGCCAAGATCCTGGCGGCCGCGCTGCTCCAGGCCAAGCCCAGGCAGATCGGGTTCGACGCTGGGAAGTTCTTCGTCCAGGGCAAGAGGAAGACCGCCCTCGATTGGAAGCGGCTGGCGGGCGAGGCCTACATCGCGAAGAACTTGCCCCCCGGTTTGGAGCCGGGGCTGGAAGCCTCCAGTTTCTTCGAGCCGCCCAACTGCACTTTCCCCTTCGGGACCCACATCGTGGCGGTCGAGATCGACCGGGACACCGGCCAGGTCAGGATCGCCAAATACGTCGCGGTGGACGACTGCGGCAACCAGGTGAACCCGCTGCTGGTCGAGGGACAGGTGCAGGGCGGGATCGCCCACTCCATCGGCCAGGCGCTGTTCGAGCAGACCGTGTACGACGAAAACGGCCAGCTCCTCACCGGCGAGTTCATGGATTACGCCATGCCCCGCGCCGGCGACATCCCGGACTACCTCCTGGGGAGCACGGTCACCCCTTCACCCTCGAATCCGCTCGGGGTGAAGGGGATCGGCGAGGCGGGCACGATCGGGGCAACCCCGGCGATCGCCAACGCGGTGATCGACGCGCTTTCGCCCCTGGGTGTGAAGCACCTGGATCTGCCGCTCACCCCCGAAAATGTCTGGCGCGCGATCACGAACCCGGGCGCGACGCCACCGGTTGCCAGCAAGGGTGTTCCGAAACCGGACCGGGCCGCCCCACCGGCGACCGGAACGAGGGGCGCGCCCCGGAAGGGAGGGAAGCGATGATCCCCGCGGCATTCGACTACCTCCGCCCCGGAGTGCTGGAGGAGGCCGTGGGACTGCTCGCCAAGCACGGCGCCGACGCCAGGGTCCTGGCCGGCGGCCACAGCCTCCTTCCGGCGATGAAGCTCGGCCTGGCCCAGCCGAAGGTGCTGGTCGACCTCGGCCGGATCGCCGAGCTCCGCGCCATCCGCGAGGCGGACGGGTGGATCGCGATCGGGGCCATGGCCACCCACGACGACATCGAGTCCTCGGATCTCCTCAAGCGCGCCTGCCCGCTCCTCCCGGAGGTCGCGGGCCGGATCGGCGATTGGCAGGTCCGAAACCGGGGAACCATCGGGGGGAGCCTTGCGCACGCCGATCCCGCAGCCGACTGGCCGGCGCCGATTCTGGCCCTCGAAGCGGAACTCGAGGCGGTCGGCCCGGGCGGGCGGCGCACCATCGCCGCGAAGAACTTCTTTGTCGACCTGTTCCAGACGGCGCTCCGGCCCGGCGAGATCCTCAGGTCGGTGCGGGTGCCGGTCACCGCGAAGTCGGTGGCCTACCAGAAGTTTGCCCAGAAGGCCAGCGGCTTTGCGATCTGTGGCGTGGCGGCAGTGATCGAGCCCAACGCGGCGCGGGTGGCCATCACTGGGGTGGGGTTCAGGGCCTATCGGGCTTCGGCGGTGGAGTCACGCCTTCGGGGCAAGCTCTCGGCCGCGGCAATCGCCTCCGCCGCGGAACAGGCGGCGCGGGGCGTGGAGCCGCTCGCGGACCTTCACGCCTCCGCCGAGTACCGGGCCCATCTGGCGCGGGTCCTCACCCGCCGGGCGCTGGAGCGGGCCCTGAGCCGCAACTGAAGCTCGCGCTCCCGCGCGCCGGCTACCTCCTGCCGGACTCCTCCCGCTGCAGCGGCAGATGGGCTTCGAACAATTCGAAGATCCGGCGGTACTCGTCGGTCTCCGGCAGTCTGCTCCTCATACGGTACAGACCTCTACCGCCTCTCGCAGCGACGTGAGCGCATCCCGGGTCGGCACGAACTCGTGGGCCAGATACCCCTGGAACCCGAGGTCCGCGATCGCCCGGCAGACCGTGCGCCAGTTGAGCTCCTGGGTGTCGTCCAGCTCGTGCCGGCCCGGCACCCCGCCGGTATGGAAGTGGGCGATGTGAGCGATGTTTTGCCGGATGGTGTGGATCACATCCCCTTCCATGATCTGCATGTGATAGATGTCGTAGAGCAGCTTGACCCGGAGTGAGCCCACCCCTTCGATCACCCGCACCCCGAACGCGGTGTGATCGCCCATGTAATCCTTGTGGTCCACCCTGCTGTTGAGCAGTTCGACGCAGACCGTCACCCCGTGCCGCTCGGCCGACGGCGCGACCCGGCGCAGTCCATCGATGCAGTGGGCCGCTCCCTCCTCGTCGCTGCGGCCCTTCCGGTTGCCGAACATGGCGATCAGGTTGGGAACCCCGGCCGCCGCCGCCAGCGGGAGCGTCTGCTCCAGCTCCTCCACCAGGAGGTCGTGCATCCCGGGGTCGTTGAATCCGCTGGGGAGAAAGTCCCGCCGCCGGGAGGGATAGCCCATCGAGCACACCAGCCCGGCTTCGCGTACCACCCCCCACTGCTCCGGCTGGAGCAAGTCGATCGCGACCAGCCCGATCACCTTTGCCGCCAGCGCGAACTCGGCCAGCGGAATCTTCGAGTAGGGCCAGTAGGAGACCGACTGTTTGAGCCGCCCCTTCGAGTGAACCCGCCGGGGCCCGCGGACAGGGCGGACCGCCATATCCGGCAGCGCTAGCGCCCCTCCTGCCCCTACCATGACTCTCATTGCCTCCCGACGGTTCATGAATAATCCTCGGTAGTTGATAGCTGGATAGCCGATAGCTAATAGCTTATCGCTAAGGACCTCAGAACCGCAGTCCGCGCAGATACTCATAGCTCGCCTTCGCACTGTCCAACGGCGAGCCCGGGGTCTCGTCCTGCTCGTAGAAGTAGTGCTGGATCCCGGCTTGGCCCGCCTGCCGGAAGATCCGCCGGAAATCGATGACCCCCGTGCCCACGTCCGCGAAAAAGCGGCCGGGGCTGGCGTCCATGTCCTTGACGTGCACCAGGGGAAAGCGGCCCGGCCATTTCGCAAAGTACTCCAGCGGATCCTTCCCGCCCTTGGTGATCCAGAAAAGGTCCAGCTCGAGCTGCACCAGGCGGGGATCGGTCTCCGCGAGGAGGAGATCGTACGGTATCACGCCGTCGAGCGGGACGAATTCGAAATCGTGATTGTGATAGCAGAACTGCATTCCGTGGCGCCGGGCCGCATGGCCCGCCTGGTTGAACCGGGCCGCGATCCGTTTCCAGTCATCCGCGGTTTGCCGCTCGCTCGGAGCCACGGACGCGACCACCACGTGACGCTGCCCGATCTGGGCCGCTTGGTCGAGCGTCCGCTCCCAATCGGCATCGGCAGTCCGGAGCGCCACGTGGCTCGACGGCGCCCTCAGTCCGTGGCGCTCAAGCATGCCGCGAATCGCCTGCGGGTTTCCCGGCGGGTACCCCGCGAACTCCACCTCCCGGAATCCGATCTCTCCTAGGCGTGCCAGGGTCGCCTCCGGGTCCCGTGCGAATTGCTGCCGCACCGTGTAGAGCTGGATCCCGATCCGGTCGAGCCGGGCTGCGGACCCGTCAGCCTCTCCCTTCTCCGCGCCCTTGGCCCCGAACCGACACGCCCCCAACGCCACGCCCCCCGCCCGCAAGAAATCCCGCCTGCTAGTCCCGTTCACCGTTCACCGTTCACAGTTCACCTCTTTTCATCGCCTCCACCGCGTACTCTGCCGCCCGCGCCGTCAGCGCCATATAGGTGATGGACGGGTTCTGGTTCGCGGACGACGTCATGCAGGCCCCGTCGGTCACGAAGACGTTCCTCGCGTCCCACACCTGGTTCCACCCGTTCAGGACCGAGGTCTTGGGATCCCGCCCCATCCGCGCGGTGCCCATTTCGTGGATGCACAGCCCGGGCGGCAAGTGATCGTTGTAGGTCCGGACGTCTCTTGCGCCGGCCGCCTCCAGCATCTCGGCGGCGGTCACCTGCATGTCCGCGAGCAGCGCCAGCTCGTTGGGGCCCCAGGTGCACTGGACCTTGAGCGCCGGAATTCCCCATTTGTCCACCAGGGTGGGGTGGAGCTCGATGAAGTTGTCCTCCCGTGGGAGACACTCCGCCCATCCGCCCATGCCGAAGCGCCACGGCCCGAGCTGTGGGGTAAGCAGCGCCCGCTTGAATTCGGGACCGATTCCTTCTCGGGGGCGGGGCAGGGCGCCTCTACCCCCGCCGCCCTGGAATCCGTAGCCGCGTCGGAACCCGGGATGGTTTTCCTTCACGTTCCGGAACCGTGCCACGTAGATCCCGTTGGGCCGCCGGCCATACGAAGTGTGGTCCTCGAACCCGGGGATCACTCCGTTGGCGCCCGCCCCGAACGCATGGTCCATCACGTTTTTGCCGAGCTGGCCCGAGGAGTTGCCTAACCCGGTAGAAAACCGCGGAGTGCGGGAATTGAGCAGGATCCGGGCCGACTCGAGGGCCGACGCGCAGAGGAAGATGACCCTGCCCCGGAACGCGAGCGGCTGCATGGTCGCGGCATCGATGGCGCGCACCCCCGTCGCCCGGTCCCGCGCCTCGTCGTAGCTGACGCTGTGCACCACGCTGTTGGCGCGGAGGGTCATCCGGCCGGTCTGGCGTGCGGCTGGGAGGGTGGAGCCGGGACTCGAGAAATAGGAATGGGAGATGCAGCCCCGCTCACAGGGACCGCAGTAGTGACAGGCGGCCCGCCCGTTGTGATTCCGGGTCAGAATCGCCACCCGCCCGATCGTGAGCACCCGCTCACGGCGCCATTTCTCCGCGAGCTTGTCGCGGACCAGCGCTTCCACGCAGCGCAGCTCCATCGGGGGCAGAAACTGGCCGTCCGGCAGCTGCGACAACCCCTCGGCCTGGCCACTCACCCCGATGAAGCGCTCGACGTGATCGTACCAGGGGGAAATGTCCGCGTACCGGAGCGGCCAGTCCACCGCGATGCCCTCCTTCGCGTTGGCCTCGAAGTCCAGGTCGCTCCACCGGTATACCTGCCGGCCCCACGTGATCGAGCGCCCGCCCACCTGCCGGCCCCGGATCCAGTGGAACGGCTTGGCCTGGTCGAATTCGTACGGGTTCTCCCGGTCGTTGACGAAAAACTTCCCACTGTACTCGTCGCAGGCGTAGCAGTTCTTCTGGATGAACTGGTCCCGCTCGAGTGCCTGCCGGTCCCCTCGGCCCCGGAACCTGAGTTCATAGGGCTGCACGTGCTCGACGTAATCCCGCGCCGGGTCGATCTCCCGTCCGGCCTCAAGCACCAGGGTTCGGAGTCCGCGCTCGCACAACTCCTTGGCCGCCCAGCCGCCGCTGATCCCGCTGCCCACCACGATCGCGTCGTAGACCATGTCCTGGGCCGGCTTCATGAGGGGCTCCTGAGCGGCACGCATCCGTCGAACCGGCCCGGAATGATCGGGGTGGTGCGCATCATCTCCGCGATCGGTTTGGAGGTCAGGAAGCCGAATACCAGCCCGTCCTTGACCTTGCTGTAAGCGTCCTCCGCCGAGCCCGGCTCTCCCCGCTTGCCATCCACCCCTTCCAGGAACCTCGCCCGCCCGGTGGGGTCGAGTTCCGCGAACGGCTTCCCGTTGGCCTCCCGGCAGCGGGAATCCAGGGCGTCGAGGCCCGCCAGGATCTGGCGCCGCTCCGCTTCGGGATACCACTCCGCCAGCAGCACGTCCACGAATTCCGGCGCCTGGACTTGGACCGCGCCCGGGGTATCCGTCGCGGGGATGATCGTATCGGCGAGGGCCCGGAGCTGCGTCATTTGTTCGGCCGAGAGGACCTGGCCCGCTTGGCCCCCGGCCCCGAGAGTCGAAATCCGCCGATGAATCCTTTGGCCGAGCGACCAGCGCTCTTCGGCAGAGAGCGGTGCCAGGAGCGGGGCTAATGCTGCCGCGCCGAGGAACCGAACCACCTCGCGTCGATGCATGAAGGGATCTCCGTACTCGAAGCTAGGGCTCGTCGGCGTGCTCGTCCAGTTGAAGCCGGCTCACGGCAGTTGGGACGTGGCGGTCGGGGCGCGAAGGGCGGGGTCCCTGCCGCCCCGCCGCCTCGCGTCGTACGTTTCCACCCCGTGCCGATCGTTGAATGCATCCGGGTCAGCAAGACGTTCCGGTCCGTCAAGGCGGTGGACGCCATCTCCTGCCAGGTCCGCCGCGGCGAATTCTTCTCCCTGCTCGGCCCCTCCGGCTGCGGCAAGACCACCACGCTGCGGCTCCTGGCGGGACTCGAAGAGCCCGACCAGGGCGGCGGAGATATCCGGATCGCCGGCCGCTCGGTGCTCGGCACCCCGCCCTACCAGCGGCGGCTCGGCATGGTGTTTCAGGGCTACGCGCTCTTTCCTCACCTCACCGTTGAGCGCAACCTCGCCTACGGGCTCCAACGCCGCCGGGTGCCCGACAGCGAGATTCCCGGCCGCGTCGTCCGCGCGCTCGAGCTGGTGCGGCTCGGGCCCGCC
>DATECI010000195.1:0-15460 GCA_035286985.1 Gemmatimonadales bacterium | reverse complement strand
TATTGGGCGCGATCGAGAAATTCGCCGCGGCCGCCAACGTCGCGGCCTGGTCGAGCTGGGCCAGGGCCGCGTCCCGCATTTCGTTCCGGCTGACGAGCTGGAGCGTCGCCGGGTCCGATTCCTCGGTCACCACGAAGCCCTGGTCATAGGTCAGGGCCACCAGCGCGTGGGCCACGCCCTGCGCCAGTTGTGCCATCGTCTCGACCCAACTCGCGTCCTCGCCCAAACTGGGCGGGGTGGCCGATTGCCGGATGGCGAACAGCACGTCGTTGGCCGAGGAGATCACCGAGTACATCCCGTACCACCAGAGCGGGATGGGCTCGTACCGGGGATGGGTGGTTTCGTTGGCCCATCCGCAGCGCATGGTGCATTCGACCCCGTAGGAGGAGTAATACCGGGATTGCCAGTTGTTCCACGAGAACGTGTGCACGTCGGCCATCGTCGAGAACGGGGCGAGCGCCGGTTCGTACCACACCCGGGTGTTGATGTACGACTTGATCGATCCCGCTGCCGCCGCCTTGACCGTTTGGGGATCGGAGAAGGCCCGTTCCCGCTCGGGGGCGTTGCGGTTCACGATGTCGAGAGTTGGGCAGCCAATCGCTCCGGCCAGCAGGCCCACTGCCGCGAGCGAGCGCCACCTTCGGTATCCAGTCACCATGTAGGTCACCTCGTGAGAGCGGTCGGTGGTCAGAATGCGATCTCGATGAAGCCGGTGATCGTCCGGAACGGGGGATACTGGAACCATTCGCTCCGCCCCTTGAACGGGTCGTCGCCGGCCGGCGCCATTTCCGGATCGAAACCACTGTACTTGGTGATGGTCGCCAGGTTCCGGCCGATGAGGCCGACCCGAACCTCGTTGAGGATGCGGCCGAGTCCGATGCCCTGGAGCTGGCCGTGGCTTACCGTGTAGTTCACCGACAGCTCCCGGACCTTGAGGAAGCTGGCGTTTTCGACGAAGGCCTCGCTGGCGGCGGCGCCGGCGTATTGCCCGGTGCTGTAGAACCCTTCGGTAATCCGCTGGTCGGCCGGCTTGGCAGACTGGTCGCACCGGACATCGGCGCAGTCCTGGGTGGCCCAGTGCGCGGTCACGTTGGCGATCTGGCCCCCATAGTTCCAGTCGAGCAGGGCGCCGATGGTGAACCGCTTGTAGCTGAAGTTGGGGTTGAACCCGATCCGGAAGTCGGGGGAGGCCACCCCAAGGAGGAAGCGGCCGGTCGGGGTTTCATCCGCGGCACACGCGACCGGATTCAGCTGGGCATCCCGGCAGGCGACCATGGCGATGGGAATCTCTGCTGAGGTACCTCGCTTGACCTTTTCTACCAGGTATCCGTCGTAGTTCACCTCGTATTTCGCCGGATCGAAGGCCTCGCCGGCTCCATTGGCCGCCGCCTTGGCGGGGTCGAGATAGAGCTGGTCGAGGTTGTGCACCCACCTGATGCCGGCCATGGTGCCGAGCCGGATCCCCGTTTCATACTGGAATCCTGCCCAGTCACCCGTACCTCCGAAAACCTGGCTCGGCAACGGCCAGTCGGTGATGTACTCCCGCACCCGGCTCCCGGTGAGGTTGAGCTGGAGGGCCATGTCACGAGTGTTGACCAGCTGAAGGCCAATCGCCACCTCGTGGGTCTTGGCCTGCAGAGCGCCGATGTTCTGCCACTGCGACGCGAACCCGGTCGTGGCCAGGAGCGGTGCCTGCACGATCTCGTCCCGGGTCTTCTTGTCGGAATAGTTGTACTCGATGTTGAACCGGCCGTTCCAGAATTCGGCGTTGAAGCCGACCTCGAACTCCCCGGAGTGAGCCGGACGGAGCAGCCGATTCCCGAGTTGGTTCTTGATGAAGGTACCGCCCGAGGCCTGGAGCACCTCGTATTGAGCGAAGAAGCTCGGGCGCAGACCCGCGGTGCCGTAGGAGGCCCGCAGCCGGAGCTCCGACGGGCCGCCGTTCCACTCCAGGAGCTGCGGCAGCCGCACCGCACCGGAGGCCCGGTAATACCACCGGGTCCGGGCATCGGGCCCGAAGAGGGACGACTCGTCCCGGCGCAAGAGCCCGTCAAGGATGATCTTGCCGGAAAGGTCGAGGGTCGTCACCCCGAAGACCTGGCGGGTACGCTCATCGGTATCCTGAGAGAAGGCCCGCTGGCCTTCGGGTTTGGTGCCGGTGAATTCCGGTACCTGCTTCACGATGTACTCAGAAGCACTCGCGGAGAGGTAATGGCTGGCCACATCCTCATAGGAGGCAGCCGTCCGAACCGTGATGCCGAGGTCCTCCATCAGGCCCGAGCCATGGTACTGCCAGTTCCCGGTAAGGCTGACCCCGGTGTTGAAGTTCCGGTTGTTCAAGGCGCTCCGTTCGTAGTTCCCCGGGAAGCCGCCGGTCTTCGACGAGGGGCTCCAGTAGGTCACCGGCTCCGCCTCGATGTACTCCTCCGAGAGCTGGTCGTAATTGAAGTTCCCTTCGGCGATGAGCCACGAAACCGGGCGCCAGCGGGCCCGGACTCCACCGGTAAACCGGTTGCGCTCCCGGTTCCGGTCCACGTTGTACAAGTCATACAGCGGGTTGGCCGCATTGGACCGCTTGTCCTGGATGAACGCCCGGTAGGGGGTGCCATCGGGGTTGCAGCAGGCGGTCGGATCCACGTGCGGCTCGATGAACGCCAGCGAGAAGAAGGGCCCGTTGTCGCCCCCCGCGCTGGGCTCGTTCGTGGTGTTGCGCCCGTAAAAGGCGCTGAACGACATGTCGAACTTGTCGTGCAGCACCTGGTCCAGGTTCATCCGGTAGTTCTGGCGCCGCTGGCCTTTCAGATTGACCACCGAGCCGGGGTTCCGGGTGTTCTGGAAGGAGACACTGAAGTTGGTGCGGCCCCGGTTCTGGCCCACCGAGATGTACTGAGTGGAGAAAATCCCGGGCTCGTACACTTTGTTGTACGCATCCGCAAAGGAGGGGTATTCCGCATCCTGGATATCGATCTTGGTCGGGCAAACCCCACCGGGAAGCTGCGGCGCATCGAGCGCATCGCTGCAGACGGAACGCAAGACCCGCACGCTGTCTCCAGCGAAACCGGCCCCCCGCTGGAACCGGCGGTAGAAGCTGCCGTCCGCGTTGAGCAGGTAGGCATGGTGCTGGGTCACTTCAGGGAACTTGCTGACCTTCGACTGCCCGACTTCCGTCCGCATCGTGACCTGGATCTTCCCCTCCGGAAGGCGCGCGCCGCGCCGGGTGAAGACCTGAATCACCCCGTTGGCGCCGTTGGAGCCGTAGAGCGAGGACGCCGCCGCTCCTTTCACCACCTCCACCCGCTCGATGTCTTCGGGGGAAATGTCTGCCAGAGCGTTGTAGCTGATCGTCCCATCAATCACGATGAGCGGAGTCTGGCTGCCGGTGATGCTGGTTGACCCCCGCAGCCTGATCTGGGGCTCCGTCCCGGGCATTCCGTTGCTGGAGAAGACTTCCACGCCCGCCACCCTCCCCTGCAGGTTACCTAATGCCGTGGTCGCAGGCGCTACTTGGAGCTGTTCCTCGGTAACCTTGCCGACCGCAAAGGTGAGCCTGTGGGTCTGGGTTGCTGCGGCGGTGCCGGTGGTCACCACTTCCTCGAGCCGAAGCGGATCGCCGGCGAGCTGGAAATCCACCGTCTGACTGCCCGGCGTGAGCTTGACGACAACCGTCTTGGGACGGTGGCCTACGGCCCGCGCAACGAGCTCCGCATCCTGCCCGCGGGCAGTGCCGGCGCTGATCGTGAGGGTGTACACCCCGCTCACATTGGTCGTGGCCCCGAAGTTGGTATTCAGGATTTGCACCGACGCACCAATGAGCGGTTCCCCCTGGTCGTCGGTAATCTTGCCGGTGATCACCGCGGCCTGTCCCTGCCCGTAGGCTACCGGTACCAGGAACCCGAGCGCGGCAAAAGCCGCCAGTCCCGCCCTCATGAGGAAACCCGAGCGCTGCTGTCTCATCTTCTGGCCCTCGCGTGGGTTGATATAGAATCGCCTCTGCCGCACGATCCTTGCCGCTATTGGTGAGCGCGGCAGTTCCGCTCGCTGCAACAGGTTAGCCGAATGTACCAAGAAAAACCGGGTCGAACTGACACGGCCACTCCGGATTCGAGCGCGTCGTAAGGACACACCACCCTCGAAGGGGGCAGGCCGCCCCCCCCCAAGCCAGAGCGAATATGTAGCATATTAGGAATTGCGCAAGTTCTCGGACCGAAGAGCACCTTTTCTCAATTTGAGTATCCTTAAGTATTCTGGGTAGGCGGGCCCCCCGCCAGGCAGGCTCTTATGACGATTCTCGATTCCCGCGCCTTTCGGCGCTTCCAGTGGTTCCTCTGCTCACGGATCGGCACCCCGCTTCTGGCACTCGGACTGGCGGTGAGCCCGGTTCCGGCTCAGCCCGATCCGGCCCAGGAAGGCATCCTCCGGCTTATCGTCATTGATGACGAGACCGGAGAACCGATCGAAGGCGCCTTCATCCGCATCAAAGGGCGGTCGCCGGACCTGACCACCGACGCGAAGGGGCGAATCACCTTGGAACACCTTCCGGCCGGCCGGCTCATGGCCGATATCGGCGCCATCGGCTACGAAATGCGCCGAGAGCCGTTCCTGATTCAGGCCGGGTCGAGCCTGGAGCTGCGGATCGGGCTCAGCTTTACCGGAGACAAGCTCCCTGACCTCGTGGTCGAAGCCCGCCAGGAGAAACTCTACCCCCGCTACAGCGACTTCCACCGCCGGCAAAAGACCGGGACCGGCTTCTACATCACCTGGCGGGAGATCCACAACAAGGGCTACACCCGCCTGGGGGATGTTTTGCGGGTGGTGCGCGGGGTCCAAGTCCACTGCCAGCCGAATGATTGTCTCATCCTCATGTCGCGCTCCACGAGCTGCCCTCCGGCGGTCTGGGTCGATGGTCGGCCGAGCGATTTCTACGGTGCGAATACGCCGGTCGGAGACGTCTACGGGATGGAGGTTTACCGGGGCCCGAGCGAGCTCCCGGCCGAATTCGTCGGGACCGGGATGTGCGGCGCGATCGTCCTGTGGACCAAGAATCGGGCCTATAGACAGAACTGATGGGAGTAGATGGGAGTAGAGGTGTGGCTACCTCCCACCTGCCTTCACCACCAGGTCCCTACGACCCGGCTCCAAAGTCACCTCCTGCTCCTTCCCGCCGGGCCAGCGCACCCAGACCGCTTTGGGCCGCGATCCTTCCTGAAGCCCAAGCACCTGCCGGACGCCGTCCTGGGACCAGTAGCCGGCGCCCGCGTGCACCTCTCGGGCTGGGCCAAAGCCGCTCTGGTATCGCACCCTGATCTGAGCCCCGATCCCGTCCGGATTGTCGGGCGGACCAACCAGCCGGACCCTGAGCCCCGGGTTCGCGCCCTGATTATGGAAGAGCCGGACGGGTCCGGCATTCTGGGCCACGGCCAGATCGGTGCGGCCGTCGCCGTCGTAGTCGGAGGCTGCCGCTCCGCGCTGATCTCCGTAGATCGCAATGCCCGAGCGCGCCCCCGGCATCGGTTCCAGGCGCCCCCCGTCACCTCCCCGGAGCAGCAGTCCTCGCCCGGCATCCAGCCGGGGGGTCCCGAGCTCGGTCTGGGAGAAGTTCTGGGCCAGGAAAACGTCTTCCTTTCCGTCTCCGTCGAAGTCGGCGATGACCGTTCCGAAGGCCGGCGCCCACTGTGCCTCGGTGGGCAGGGCTCGCGGTTCGAAGTGATCGCCCCGGTTGAAGAGCACCAGGTGATCCGAGGTGTTCATCTCGAGCCGAATCGGGCGCTGGGCTCTCGGGCCGAGCACGAGCTCGATCGAGGCATCGGCGTAGGCCGCGTAGGTCGGGATCCGGCTCGGGAGGCTGGGGATGGCCCGGACCAGCCGGTGAAAACTCGGGACCGGCGCGATGGCCTGGAGTCGCGGATCGTACCGCGCCGTCACGAAGTCCACCGCCGGCACGTCGCCGAAGTTGCCTACATATAGGTAGAGGGGGCTGGCCGAATCAGCCGGCTCGGGGAGGTTCCTCCCCCAGTTGGTCGCAACGAGGTCCATCCGCCCATCCCCGTCCAGATCGCCGGCCGCGACCCCCTTCCAACCCCCGAGAAGGCGGGCAAGCCCCCATCGCTCCGTGACATCCCGCAGGCGTCCCTGGTCGTTCAGCAGGAGCCTGATCGGTCCCCACTCGGTTGCGAGAGCCAGATCCGGCCACCCATCCCCGTTGACATCGGTGAATACCGCAGCCGAAACCATCCCGATCTGCCGCAGGACGGGATCGTTGACCGAATCGAGGACGAAGCTCCCGGCCCGTTGCAGATACACATGGGAGCTCGGCGGGACGGGGTAGAGGCCCGGCAGAACCCGGGCGCCCACCAAGAGATCGAGTACGCCGTCGCCGTTCACATCAGCCAGCGCCAGGGGACCCAGGCTCGCCGAATCGGCGGGAACCACTGGGGCGCTCCGGCCGGCTGTGATGGCCAGCACCGGCCCGGAAGCGAGCGCCGGGCCGCTCGATCCGGCCCGGTAGTTCGAGCGCCCAACCAGCAGGGTATTGCCCCGGCCTCCGGATGACGGCAGCCCGACAGCACTGGTGAAGTCCAGGTTCCCGGACCTGACGCCGAGGGGAACCCGGATGAAGCGGGCCGGAGCGTTGCGGTACCAGGCCAGCTCGCCCCCGGCTCCGGCCGGAACCACCAGGTCATCCCGGCCATCGCCATCCATATCTATCCAGCTCACCCCGGGACCGAGCTGGCTCAACTTGTACTCGAGCAGCGGCTGGCGGACGTAATCGTTGAAGAGCGTCTCGCGGTGGAGCTCGCCGACCCGCGAGGAGACATCCTCGAACAGCGGTGCGGCCGGTGCGGTCGGTGCGGTCGGTGCGGTCCGAATCGCTGAGCGCTGGTCGATTTCATAAAGCCGGTTGGGCTTGGCGTTCGCGATGAACGAGCGGCTCCCGTCACGCCAGATCACCTCGATCGCGAGGGAATCGCTCTGTCCCGCGGCAAAGCTGAGGAGCGGCTCCGAGCTGGAGAGGTAGAGGCCTCCCACCGTCATCTCGCGCTCCTGGATCGCGACCGGGCCGCCGCTGACGCGGACCTTCGCCCCGATTCCCTGGGTGTTGGGGGGGAGGCCGGCGAGCCGGACCGCGATGCGGGGGCCGGGGGCGTCGTTGCGCAAGACCAGGGCGGGCGTGCCGAGCCGGTTCCCGATCACATCGAGGTCGCCGTCACCGTCGAGATCGGCCGCGGCGAGGCCGTGGGAGATGTCTTCCTCGAGGCCGAACCGCCATAGCTGGCTCGCGTCCTCGAAGGATCGGTCGCCCCGATTCCGGAACGCGACATTCTTCTGCTGCAGCGGCGGATAGAAGCGGCGCTGCTCGCGCCAGTCGGTGCCGGGCGCATTTCGGACTCGGGCCTGGGCATCCGCATCCATGAGATCCCAGGTGTGCCCGTTGGCGATCAGCAGGTCCTCATAGCCGTCCAGGTCCCCGTCGAGAAACAGGGTGGCCCAGGACCAGCCCGAGGCGGCCACGCCCGCCGCATCGGCGATCTCGGCGAAGGTGCCATCGCCGCGGTTCAGCAGGAGGGCGTTGCGCTGCCATTGGCCGGGCTCGGAGTCGTAGCCAACCGGCTTCCCGACGATGACGTGGGTGGGAAGCTGGGTCTTGCGGCGGGGGTCGGAAGCCGGCGCCAGCATGTCCACTTGGAACAGGTCCACGGTGCCGTCGCGATCCAGATCCGCGAAATCCACTGCCATGTTCGAGTTGGCCAGGCGCCGGATCGCCGTTTTCGCGATCAGCCGGAACCGGCCGGTGCCGTCATTGATCCAGAACTGGTCGGGATCCTCGAAATCGTTGGCGACGTAGAGATCGGGCGCGCCATCGCCGGTCACATCATAGAATCGGGCCGCCAGCCCGAAGTCCTCCGGCTCCTCCAGGAGCAGCCGTCCCGCCTGGTCCAGAAAACGCGGGTTATGGGCGATGGGCTCGCGGGTGAAGTGGCCCTGCCCATCGTTGCGGTAGAACCAATCGGGATCCGCTCGCTGGACCAGGCTCACCTGCCGGAGATCGTGGCGCTGGACCAGCCGGTAGTCGGCCCGGCGCTCCGGGATCACCTGGTAGCGGCCGCCGACCTTCCCTACGATCCGGTCGAAGGCCCGCTCCGCGGGAGGCAGCGAATCGAGCATGGTGCGGGCCTTGTAGTTCGCGACGTAGAGGTCGAGGCTGCCGTTCCCGTCCACATCGGCGAGGGTGACCGTGGTGCTGCCGCGGCCTTCCGGGAGGAAGCCCGATGCCGCGGTGGCGTCGGTGAAGCGGCCGGCACCGTCGTTGAGAAAAAGGGTGTTCCGGCCGCCCATCGAGGTCACGATGAGGTCGAGCGACCCGTCGCCGTTCACATCGGCGAGCGCCGCGCCGGTCGAAGGCCGATCGCCGAGGGCCACCCCGGCTTCTCGCGCCGCCTCGCGAAACTTCCAGCCGCCCAGGTTCAGGTAGAGGGCGTTGGGGCCCTCGATCCGGCCGAAGTACAGGTCGGGCCAGCCGTCACCGTTCACGTCTCCGACGGCGATTCCGGATCCGTTCATCAAATGCCGGTTTCGGCCCGCGGCCGAATCGGAGACAGCATTGGAGAACCCGATGCCGGTGGCGGCCGCGGGTAGGGAGGTGAAGCCGGGCGTCCCCCGGCCGGGACTCGCCAGTTCCCGCCAGCGGTAGTACGATTGCTCGTGCCAGAGACCCGGGCTGGGGTCGGAACGGCAGGCCACCAGGGCCAGCAGCACCATTCCGGAGGCCAGTCCGGGGCAAGGGAGGCGGGGCACTGATCGCAGGGTCGTGCTCAAGGTCTCCTATTCTACATCTACCCCGCGCCGGAGGTGCGGGCTGGTTCCCCCCAACGGGCGACTCGGCTACGGGCCGCCGGAAAGCGAAAGTGCCCATGTGGCAGAGCGGGATGATCGCAGCACTGGTCCTTGGAGCGGTGGTCACCGGAGCCCAGCGGCCCATCCGGGAGGCCACGCTGCGCGACGGGGCCGGGAAAGACGTGGGCCAGGTGCGGATGCGGGAGTCGAGCGGGCGGATTATCGTGGAAGTCCGGGTGGAGGGGTTGCCGCCGGGAGTTCACGGCATCCACCTGCATCAGACCGGGCAGTGCGATTCTCCCTCGTTCGAGAGCGCCGGGGGCCACCACAACCCCACCAACCGGGAGCACGGGCGTAGCAACACGAGGGGCCCTCACCTCGGCGACCTGGGAAACATCAGGGTGAGCCCGAACGGGCGCGGGGAACGAACGGTCACCATCACCGCCGAGCTGGCCAGGCGGGGACTTCTGACCTTTCTGGGCACCGGGCTGGCTCTGATCGTTCACGAAAACCGGGACGACGAGAAGACCGATCCGGCGGGGAATACCGGCGCGCGGATTGGGTGCGCGGCGATCATGCCGTAAGGAGGCTATTCGCGAGCCGCTCCCTGGCGTCGGCTCCAAGAACCCCGTAACATTGGCGGCACCCGGGCGAGTTCCTTCGCCAGGGTGCCGTTTCGTCCCCCCAGTCCCCATCGGAAGCCCGGGAGCCCTATGGCGCGCGACAAGTCCGTCTTCGAGAACCTTCCTGCCGCGGGCCAGGTGACCGGGGCCGAAACCCCCGAGGCGCTCCAGCGCATCACGACCGACACCAGCTTCTTCGGCCACCCGCGGGGCCTCTCCACCCTGTTCTTCACCGAGATGTGGGAGCGGATGGCCTACTACGGCATCCGGCCCCTGTTGGTGCTGTTCATGTCGGCAGCGATCCTGGACGGCGGCTTCGGCTTCGACCGGACCACGGCGTCCTCGATCGTGGGCATTTACGCGGCATCGGTCTACCTGGCCTGCCTGCCCGGGGGGTGGATCGCGGACCGGCTGCTGGGGCTCCGGCGGGCGATCTGGTACGGGGCGATTCTGATCGCACTGGGCCAGATCTCGGTGGCCCTGTCGGTGGTGTTCGCGCGGCCGCTCTTCTTCCTGGGTCTGATCCTGATCGTCTTCGGGACCGGTCTCCTCAAGCCGAACATTTCCGCGATCGTCGGCGATCTTTATCCGGAAGGCGGCTCCCGCCGCGATGCCGGCTTCTCGATCTTCTACATGGGCATCAACATCGGCGCGCTGATCGCACCGTTGGTGACCGGATTCCTGGGGGAGAAGGTCGGCTGGGCGTTCGGCTTCGGTGCCGGCGGCGTGGCGATGCTGCTGGGCATCGTGCAGTACCGGCTGCGGGCCGGGCCGACGCTCGGACCCATCGGTACCCACCCCACCGGCACCCCAAAGGAGCAGCGCATCGTGAAGCTCGCGATCGTCGCTACCCTGACGGTGATCGGGGTGGTCGCGGCGCTGGCGATTGCCGACCTCATCCACATCAATCCGGTTGCGGTCGCCGAGCGGATGGTGATGGTGATGCTGGGAACGGTCCTGGTCTACTTCGCCTACCTGCTCTTCTCGGGGGGACTGACGGGGGACGAGAAGAAGCGGATCCTGGTGATCGTGGTACTGTTCCTGTTCGCGACCATCTTCTGGTCCGCGTTCGAACAGGCTCCGACCTCGCTCAACCTCTTTGCCCGGGATTACACCAACCGAATGCTCTTCGGGTGGGAGATGCCCACCCTGTGGCTTCAGTCAGTGAATTCCCTGTTCGTCATCGCCCTGGCGCCGGTATTCGCGGCCCTCTGGACCGGCCTGGGCCGCCGCAACCGGGATCCGTCCAGCCCGGCGAAATTCGCGTTTGGGTTGCTCTTTGCCGGCTTCGGATTTCTTCTCATGGTGCCGGCCGCCAACCTCATCATCGGGGCCGGGGGCGCGATCCGGGTCTCGGCCCTCTGGCTGGTGGCCAGCTACTTCCTGCAGACCATTGGGGAACTGTCCCTGAGCCCGGTCGGTCTCAGCTCGATGACCAAACTGGCCCCGCGGGCCTACGTGGGCCGGATGATGGGGGTGTGGTTCATGGCGGCCGCGCTGGGCAACCTGATCGCGGGCCTGGTCGGGGGACACGTGAATCCGGAGAATCTGGAGCAAATGCCGCTGCTCTTCCGGAACACCGCGCTTTCGCTGTTCGTGGCCTGCGCGGTGCTGGCGGCGCTGATCATTCCGATCCGCCGGATGATGCGGGAGGTGCCGGGGAAGCACTAAGAAGCATTAATAGGTCGGCCTAGGGACTTTTCCCCAGTTTCTTTTTGAGCAGTTCCAGCTGCGCCTGGACCGCCCGCTCGGTCGCCTCCCGATCGGCGCGGGCCTGCATGGCGTCCAACTCGCGATCGGCCTCGGACCGCTCGGGCTCCGACCGCTCCAGCGCGGATTCGGCCGGGCCAACTCCCTGCCGGGCGGCCTGATACTCCGCCGCCACCCCCTGATACTCCCGCTCCACGAAGGCCAGCTCATCGCGGATCACCCCGACCTTCCGCTCCAGGAGAGCAACCCGCTCCCGGTGTTTGGCGGCGAAGTCGCTCGCGATCCCGGCGGTCTCGGCGTCGCCGATCTCGGCAGCCAGCCGCCCCCGCCGCTCCGCGTCGGCCAGCTGTTGCCGCTGCGCGGCCAACTCGCGCTCGGCAACCGCGAGCGCGTCGCGGCTTTGGCCGGCCGCGACCTTGAGCTCCAGGAGGGCGTCGCGCAGGCTGGCGGTCCGGGACCGGTGGCCCTGAGCCGTCAGCAAGCGGTCGAGCCGGGCCCGCAACTCATCGAGTCCCATCGGCCAATGTTATCGCGCTCGGGTATTTTTGGGAATGAAACGCGCCGGCCGCTTTACCGGAGGTACCCCATGATCACGCTACGCCCATTGTCCGGCTGGATGCTCCTCGGGTTGTCGATCGGAGGCTGCGCCCGAAAACCCAGCAATTACCGCTGCGGCTTCGCCGCGATGGCGGGGCTCAGCCTGGTGCTGGAGCAGTTCAGCCAACCAGGAGCGACGCTCTCTGCCCCTCCCGCGAATCTTCCCGACCGGTTGCCGGTCCGGATCGCGCTCGGCCCCGCCCTGCAATCGATCGTGGGGCGAGCCGACACCATGCTGGTCATCGGAGTCGAAGGAACGATTCCGGCCACCCCGGAGGCGGGCTTCGGGGTTTTGGTCGTGAATCTCCAAGGCCAAGCAGACGGGGTGTTGTTGTACGAGGGCGTCCCGATCCAAGGAGCGCCCCGGCTGGGAACGGTCAATCTGGGGGCGCGAGACGTGCCGTTACTCGGTCTCCGGGTGGACCTCAAGCGGTTTGAAAACGAGGCGTGTCCGACGTTTCCGGATTCGTTAGTGAGGGGATAGAGAGCCAGGGAACTGGGGAACTGCCCAACCGCCCAACTATATTGGTAAGGAATGATTTACGTCTGCATCCCGAGCTACAACGAGGCCGAGACGATCGGCCTCGTCTTGTGGAAGATCCGGAAGGTGTTCGAGGAATTCCCTCGCGAGTATCAGATCCTGGTGGCCGATGACGGCTCCACCGATCGAACCGCGGAGACTCTCGAGCCCTACACCAAAGTTCTTCCCCTCACGGTGATCCGGTGGGAGACCCGGCGGGGCTACGCCCACTCGGTGGAAGCCCTGCTGCACCAGGCCCTCGAGCTTTCCGACCGCCCCAAGCGGGACAGCGCGTTGCTGATGCACGCCGACTTCACCCACGGCCCGCAGTACCTTCCCGATTTCGTTCGCCGGCTCGACAGCGGAGCGGACCTCGTCGTTGGAGAAGGCACCCTAGCGGGTGAGCCATCGGCAGCCCGCCGGCTGGTGCGCCACTGGGCGCCCCGGCTGCTTCGCCGGGCCGTGCGGGTGCGCGGGGTCACCGATACGGTGAGCGGTTTCGTGGCATTCCGGCTCATGGTGCTTCGGCAAGCCCTGACCGCGGGGGGGAGGGGGGCGGCGACGGGAGGAACCGGGAGAAGGCCGCTCACTGCTTCGGGATGGGCGGCGAACGCCGAGCTCATCGGGCGAGCGGCCCACAGCGCCCGCCGGATCGAGACGGTTCGGGTTCTGGAACGGCACGATCTGCGCACTCGGCCGAGCCGGATCCGGCCCTGGGAGACACTGCGCGAGCTTTGGCGCTCGGGAACCCAGCTCAAGCGGCGTCAGCGCGCTGCGGGAGCGGCATCGTGAGCGGCCTGCTCCTGGTCCTGACTGCGGCTCAGGCGGTGGCCGGTCCCCCCCCCCCACCCCCCTTGCCATTCGGGGTCGGGGAGCGATTCGAGTACGGAGCCAAGTGGGGGATCTTCTCGGTAGGCCGAGCGACCGTGGAAGTGGCCTCGATCGACACGGTCCGCGAGACCCCGACCTTTCACTTCCGATACACCCTGGAAGCCAGCATACCGCTCTACTCGATCACCAGCACGCTGGAGTCGTGGACCACCATGGACGCGCTGCATTCGCTGCGCTTCCGCCAGGACAATCAGGAAAGGACCAAGCGTTTTACCCGGCAATTCGAGATCTTCCCGGATTCGGGATACTACCGCCAGGTGGAGCCGGATCCGATGGACCGGCAGCCCGGCGTGGCCGAGCCGCTGGACGACGCGTCGGTGCTCTATTTTATCCGAAGCCTGCCGCTCGAGGTCGGGAAGACCTCCCGGTTCATCCGGTACTTTCGGGCCGATCGAAATCCGATCGTCATCAACGTGCTCAAACGGGAGACAATGAGTTTGCCGGATGGGAGCAGGGTCCGGTGCCTGGTGCTCAACCCGGTGGTCGGGGAGCGGGGGTTGTTCGGGCCCCGAGCCGATGCGCGGCTCTGGCTCACCGACGACGCGCGCCGGATTCCGGTGCAGATCCGGTCGATCTATCCGTGGGGGGAGATCACCCTTCGGCTCCAACGCATGGTGCGGCCCAGCTAACGGTCAACAGTCAACAGTCAACGGTCAACGGGAAAAACCTCCAGCGGAGACCGTCGAGCGCAATCTCGGATACAGTCAGTCACGCAACTCGGGTGGTTACGCGGTCTTGTTTCCCCGGATCGTATTCCTGACCCGATCCGCCAGCCCGGGGGCGAAGACTCGCAGCACCAGATACACCACGAAGCCCCAGAAGGCCAGCCAGAGCAGCATCATGAAGAGGCTGATCGCCACGCCGAAGATCCAGCCCAGCAAGCGCAAGGCGATCAGCGCGACGATTGCGAACCCGGCAAAACCGACAATGCTCCGGACCATGGTATCCTTCCTCTCCAGGTAAACCCTTCGGGCCGTCCGTCCGTCGGGCCGACCCTACGGGTTGCGTCCCCAAAAGTTTCGTCGAGGATGGGGTGAGCCGAGCACCAGACGTAGTCATCGTCGGCGGCGGGATCATGGGAGCTGCCTGTGCCTGGCACCTGGCCCGGGCCGGGAGGGGAGTCCGCCTGATCGAGCGGGGAGAGGAACGAGGCCCCCCCGGGGGAGGGGGAGGGGGAGGGGGAGGGGGGGAGGCTTGGCGCGCTTCGGCCGGGATGCTGGCACCGCAGATCGGAGTGGATTCCGAAGACCCGCTGTTCGAGCTGGGGATTGCGGGGCGGGAGTTCTACCGCGAGAACGCCGAACCACTTCGGGAAAGCACGGGAATCGATATCGGGTTTCGGGAGAGCGGCATCCTCGAGGCCGCTACTACCGAATCCGAGGTGGAGGTTCTCAAGGCGCGGGTTGCGGGGCAGCGGCAGCATGGGCACCAGTGCGAGTGGCTCGACGCCGACGAGGTCAGGCGGGAGTGGCCCTGGCTGGGCGCCACGCTCGGTGGCCAGCACGCGACCCACGACGGATCGGTGGACCCGGTGCGGCTGGTCGAGGCGTTGCGGGCCGACGCCGCCAGACTTGGCACCGAGGTCATCAGCGACCGGGTCGCCTCCCTGAGCCGGTCTAATGGCCGGGTGACGGGAGTGCAGGGGCGGGAGTGGCATCCGGCCAACCATGTGGTGCTGGCTGCCGGCGCCTGGACCGGACGAATCGGCAACCTGCCCCGGCCGATCTCGGTGGAGCCGGTTCGGGGACAGCTGGTGGCGTTTCCCTGGCCCTCCGGGGCCCGGCCGGCCATCGTTTTCGGCTACGGCGGGTATCTGCTGCCGCGAGGCGAGGAGGGCATCGCCGGCTCGACCATGGAGCACGCCGGCTTCTCCGCCGAGGTCACCGAGAGCGGCATCGATTCCATCCGCCAACGGGTCGAAGCGTTGGTGCCGGCACTCAAGGGGGTCCACCTGCTTCGCGCCTGGGCCGGACTTCGGCCCGGCACGCCGGATGGGCGCCCCATCGTGGGGCGAGAACCGGAGCTCGAGGGTCTCTGGTATGCGACCGGTCACGGCCGCAGCGGGGTGCTGCTGGCCGGGATCACCGGCCGGATTATCCTGGACCTGCTCGCCGGGGAGCCCACCTTCGAGGAAGTGGAATCGCTCCGGCCGGAGCGATTCTGGAGCTGGTGACGTGATTCGCAACGCCGCCCTCGGGCTCGTCCTTTCCGTCCTTCCCGTCGCACTCGCTTCCGGCCAGAGTCGGGCCGCTGTCGCGCTGGAGCGCAAAGAATTCCAGCAATGGAT